>JBARWP010000630.1:0-7089 GCA_049646905.1 Pseudaminobacter sp.
TCCTTGCCTTGCGCGCATGCGGCATCGACCCGCTGGCAATCCTGGCCGGCGGCGGTGGCGGGCCGGTGCCGGGTGGCGGCGGCCAGGTGACCCAGAATGCACCGAAGTCCAACGACGAGATGACGCAATTCGTCTCCACGGTGCTGGCCGAAACCGAAGATGTGTGGACCGGCATATTCCAGGCCGAAGGGCTGGCCTACAAGGAGCCGACCATGGTGCTGTTCGACGGCCAGGTGCGCTCGGCCTGCGGCTTTGCCTCATCGGCTTCCGGCCCGTTCTACTGCCCGGGCGACCAGAAGCTCTATATCGATCTCTCCTTCTACGACCAACTCGAGCGCCAGTTCGGTGCGGCCGGCGATTTCGCGCAGGCCTATGTGCTGGCGCACGAGGTCGGCCACCACGTCCAGAACCTGACCGGCATCCTGCCCAAGTTCAACCAGATGCGGCAGTCGATGAGCGAGGCGCAGGCCAATGAGATGTCGATGCGGGTGGAACTGCAGGCGGACTGCTTTGCCGGCATATGGGGGCACTTCACCGATCAGAAGGGCCTGCTCGAGGCGGGCGACCTGGAGGAGGCGCTGAACGCCGCCCAGCAGATCGGCGACGACACGCTGCAGCGCCGCACGCAGGGCTATGTCGTGCCCGAGAGCTTCAACCACGGCACCTCGCAACAGCGCGTGACCTGGTTCAACCGCGGTTTCCAGAGCGGCAAGCTCGAGGATTGCGATACGTTCAACAATCCGATCTGAGGGGTGTGGTAAGTCCTTGAGCGGTTTTTGACGGAAATGTTACCCTCGTGCGCGGCGATCTATCACGATGGCTCGGCCGCGCCCGGGGAAGGAGAGGGCAGGCGGATGAGGGGTGATTTTTTCTGAGCCTGAATCCCGCTGGTTTGTCAGTAGCCGCGATACCACACACGTTCCTGTATTGTTCTGAGCGCCGGTTTCGCCTACAAAGAGCGTCCGCCTCGCCCCGGGCGGCTATTCACGGAAGACATCAAAATGGTCGACGAGAGAACCGCCAGACGGGGCCTTGCGCTCGTTTTCACGATATTGCTGCTCGACATCACCGGCATCGGCATCATCATGCCGGTGTTGCCGACCTACCTGCAGGAGCTGACCGGCGTCAGCATCAGCGCGGCGGCGATCGAGGGTGGCTGGCTGTTCTTCGTCTATGCGGCGATGCAGTTCCTGTTCGCGCCGCTGATCGGCAATCTCAGCGACCGGTTCGGGCGCCGGCCGATCCTGCTCGCCTCGGTGCTGACCTTTGCCATCGACAATCTGATCTGCGCGCTGGCATGGTCCTATTGGGTGCTGTTCGTGGGCCGGGTGCTGGCCGGCATCAGCGGCGCCAGCTATTCGACGGCGGCCGCCTTCATCGCCGATGTCAGCAATGACGAGAACCGGGCGAAGAATTTCGGCCTGCTTGGCATCGCCTTCGGTGTCGGCTTCGTGATCGGCCCGGTGCTGGGCGGCCTGCTCGGCGCGTTCGGCCCGCGCGTGCCGTTCTATGCCGCCGCCGTGCTGGCCTTCCTCAACTTCGCCGTCGGCTATTTCCTGCTGCCCGAAACGCTGGAGCGCAAGCACCGGCGGGTGTTCGAATGGCGCCGCGCCAACCCGCTCGGCGCGCTGAAGCAGATGCGCAACTATCGCGGCATCGGCTGGCTCGGGCTGGTGTTCTTCCTGATGACGCTCGGCCACATGATGTATCCGGCCGTGTGGTCCTTCGTCGCCAGCTATCGCTACGGCTGGAGCGAGCAGCAGATCGGCTTTTCGCTCGGCGTGTTCGGCATGGGCGGCGCGCTGGTGATGGCGCTGGTGCTGCCGCGCGTCATCCCCAGGCTTGGGGAGTGGCGCACCGCCGTGGTCGGCCTTTCCTTCACCGCCATCGGCGCCTTCGGCTATGCGGCGGCCTGGGAAGGCTGGCTGGTCTATGTGGTCATCGTAGCGACCTGCCTGGAGGCGCTTGCCGACCCGCCGCTGCGCAGCCTTGCCGCCGCCAAGGTGCCGCCGTCCGCCCAGGGTGAACTGCAGGGGGCCATGACCAGCCTGTTTTCGATCACCTCGATCATCACGCCGCTGCTCTATACGGGCATCTTCGCCTGGTTCACCGGTCCGAATGCGCCGGTGAGTTTTGCCGGCGCGCCCTATGTGCTCGGCGGCATCTTCCTGACCCTGGCGCTGGCCGCCTTCGTGCTCAAGGTGGAAAAGCCGATGGGCGTGGCCAAGGTCGAGATAGCGAGGGTGTAGGACGGTTTGGCCGCCTGGTGTGCGAGCCCTTTTCAACCCTCATCCGACCTCGCCCACGCGGCCACCTTCTCCCACAAGGGGAGAAGGGAGGGCGGCGGCAACGCTCTGAAGATGTCAGCCTTCGAGCCAGGAGGAGGGGACATCGAGGGCAGAAGCAAGCCTGCCAGCCGTATCAGGCGATGCTGTGCGACGGCGCGCTTCCAGATCGGACAGGAAGCCCTGGGTGAGACCAGCCTTCCCGGCGATATCGCTCTGGGTCAGCCCGCGCCATTTGCGCAGCGCCCGCAGCCGGCTGTCGCCACGCAGGATCGCCATCGATACTTCGGCCGGCAACGAGTCCTTGCCCTGAAGCTCCGCCTTGCGTGCATCATAGATGGCGGCGTCGGCCGCGTTCTCCGCGGCTTCCTCGGCAAGGCGGAGCAATTCGTCATAGTCGGCCTTGGGGATGACGACCATTTCCTCGCCGCCGGGCGTTTTGATTATCTGTACGGCACCCATGGTTCACCTCTCATCAGGTCCGGCGATATGTGGTGGTTTCCCGCTTGCCGATGTAGATGGCCAGTATCGTCGTCTGGTCCTCATCGAAAATGACCCGGTAGCGACCGATGCGCATTCTGTAGCCATCCCGCCCCGCCAGACGTTTGACGTCGCCGCGGCCACTGACGGCATATTCTATCAAGCCGTCCGAGACTTGCCGGCGTGCCGCGTCGGGGAGATTATCCAGATCCCGCGCCGCGGACGCCGTCAGCACGATGGTTTTCATGGGGTAATATAGCTATTTTATCGCTCTATACAATCGGGCAATATCGCCGCCCTTACTCCGCCAGTGCGGGTTCGCCCTTGCGGCTGCGGATCAGGTTGACGAAGCGGCGGAACAGGTAGTGTGAATCCTGTGGACCGGGCGAGGCCTCGGGATGGTGCTGGACCGAAAACACCGGCCGGTCCCTGAGGGCGATGCCGCAATTGGAGCCGTCGAACAGCGAAACGTGAGTCTCTTCAACGCCTTCGGGCAGCGACTTGGAATCGACCGCGAAGCCGTGGTTCATCGATACGATCTCGACCTTGCCGGTGGTGTGGTCCTTGACCGGATGGTTGGCGCCGTGGTGGCCCTGATGCATCTTCTCGGTCTTTCCGCCCAGCGCCAGCGCCAGCATCTGGTGGCCAAGGCAGATGCCGAAGATCGGCAGGTCGGTCTTGAGCAGTTCGCGGATGACCGGAACGGCATATTCGCCGGTGGCGGCCGGATCGCCGGGGCCGTTGGACAGGAAGATGCCGTCCGGCTTCATGGCCAGGATGTCCTCGGCCGCGGCAGTGGCCGGCACCACGGTGACCTCGGCGCCGAGGCCGGCAAGCAGGCGCAATATGTTGCGCTTGACGCCATAGTCGATCGCCACGACGTGGAAGGCAGGGGCCTCTTGCTCGCCATAGCCCTCGTTCCAGGCCCAGGGCGTTTCGCGCCAGGTCGAGGACTGGCCCGACGTGACCTCCCTGGCCAAATCGAGCCCGACGAGCCCGGACCAGGCGGCAGCCTGGCGCTTCAGCGCCTCGAGGTCGAACTTGCCGTCCGGCGCATGGGCGATGACGGCATTGGCGAGGCCCTTCTCGCGGATGAGCGCGGTGAGCGCGCGCGTGTCGATGCCTGCCATGGCGACGATGCCGCGCCGCTTCAGCCACTGGTCGAGGCCGCCATCGGCGCGGTAGTTCGACGGGTTGGTGATGTCGGCCTTGAAGATGGCGCCGACCGCGCCGTTGCGCGCGGCCGGGTTGAGGTCTTCGATGTCCTCGTCATTGGCGCCGATATTGCCGATATGCGGGAAGGTGAAGGTGACGATCTGGCCGGTATAGGAGGGGTCGGTGAGGATTTCCTGGTAGCCGGTGAGCGCGGTGTTGAAGCAGACTTCGGCGACCGCGCTGCCGGTCGCGCCCAGGCCGCGCCCCTCGATGACCGTGCCGTCTGCCAGAACCAGGACTGCGGTCGGCACTTCGGTGGCCCAGGGGGCGGTGGTCGCGGCCATATCAACTACTCCATGTCTCAATCGACGGCAAAATGCCGTGCCAGGTCCTGCAGGCGGCGGGGAACGCCGTCATGTTCGTTGCGGCGGCGGTGCCGCCAGTGCTTGCCCCGACGGATAGCCGTCGCGAGAAGGGCTGAGGAGCCGGTATGGCCGAGCGCGGCGCTCTTGCAGTATCGCCCCGGAAGGGCCATATCATGCGCCGAAAGGCACGGGTTGTCGCGAGCTTCGCGCCCTCCCGTGCAAATCCCAAACAAGTCCTGCCAAGGCGCGGACAATAGGCGAAGGCACCAACGCGGTCAACAATTGCGGCAGCAGTGCTTACGGATTCTTTTCCGGAGCGTGCGGCCTGGAAACGGCAGCCGGTTCCCGGAAGGATCCGATGCCCGATCGAAGCGGCAGGGGCACCTTCTGGGGCACGTGATTTGGCCTCGGAGAACAGGAACCCGACCGTGGATATGGCGTTCGTGTCGGGCGTTGGCCGAGCCGGAGCCGATCCGCCTGTGCAATCGAGCGCACGGTGGCTTTTCGCCGGCAGGGATCATCGCTATGGTCCCGCGCCTCGCATACCAAGGAGTAATCGCCATGCGCGACGCAATCGCCCAGGCCCTGAAGGAATCGCTCAAGGCGCATGACAAGCGCAGAACCGGAACGCTGCGCCTGATCAACGCCGCGATCCAGGATCGCGACATCGCCAATCGCGGCGCCGGCAAGGACCCGGTGAGCGACGAGGAGATCATGCTGATCCTGGCCAAGATGGTGAAGCAGCGCGAGGAATCGGCCAAGGCCTTCGAGGACGGGCGCCGGCCCGAGCTTGCGGCCATCGAGCGGGCGGAAATCGACGTCATCCGCGAATTCATGCCCAAGCAGCTTTGCGAAGAGGACGTGCAGCAGGCCTGCAAGCGGGTGATCGACGAGGTCGGCGCCGAAGGCCTGCGCGACATGGGCCGCTGCATGAGCGCGCTCAAGGACAAATACGCCGGCCAAATGGACTTCTCCAAGGCGAGTGGCATCGTCAAGACGCTGCTGCAGTGAGAGATCGTTTGCAAATTCTACCCTGCCGGCCATCTGGCGCAGTTTTCTGCGCTTCCGGTGCTCACGTACTGTAGTACGCTCCGCTTCGGTTCTCGAAAATCAACGCCATATGTCTCGGCAGGGCGAATTATCAAACGATCTCTAAGCTCTCATCCGTCCCATACAGAGCGCTTCAGGGCTTTGTGGCGTGGCCCTCATTCCCTCTGCCGGGATCTCACGAGGTCTTGAGGCGCGAGTCGCTGAGCAGGCCCTGTTCTTCCAGCACCGGATAGACCATCGAGGCCAGAAGCGAATTGATCTGCTTGAGGTCGCGGATGGTGTCGAGATGGATGGAACTCGTCTCGACACTGCGCGAGGAGCCTTCGCGCAGCCGCAGGAAATGGCTGTGGCTGGCCTCCTTCTCGAAATCGCGCAGCCGGTCCTTCTCTTCCACGAGCTGGCGGGCCGTGCGTGCATCGCGCGAGATCAGCACGTTGAAGGCAAGCCGCGCATTGGCCAGCACCGAGGCGTGGAAGGCGCTCAATTCGCGCCAGCCCTGCTCGGTGAATTCGAGATGATTGTCGAGCTTCTTCTGCACATGCACGAGCATGTTGCGCACGATGATGTCGCCGACCTGTTCGAGCTTGACGCAGGCGCCGATGAGCTCCTGGCAGCGCAGCGCCTCATCCTCGGTCATCTGGCGGATGGTGGCCTTGGCCAGATAGATCTTGATGGCCGCGTGCTTGCGGTCGACCCGGTCGTCCAGCGCGGCCAGCGCCTTGATGTCGGCCTCGTCGGCGTGCTCGTAAAGCTCGATGATGCGCGTCAGCATCACCTCCACTGTCTCGCACACCCGCACGACCTCGCGCGTCGCATTGGCGAGCGCCAGGCTCGGCGTGTCGAGGGCGCTTTCGTCGAGCGCGCTGATCTCGATCGTTTCCAGCGCTTCCGGCGGCTGGGCGGGCGTGCCCCAGGCGACGATGGCCTGCGAGGCGCGGTAGACCAGCCTGGCGAGCGGGATGCCGGCGAGCAGGATCACGACGTTGAAGGCGATGTGCGCGTTGATGATCTGGTCGGAGACAGCGCTGCCGAGGAAGGCCAGCGGCGGCTCGTCGAGTGCGAGAAACAGCGTCAGGATGACCAGCGAGCCGGCGCCGCGCATCAGAAGATT
The DNA here is from genome assembly GCA_049646905.1 of Pseudaminobacter sp. Lineage (GTDB taxonomy): Bacteria > Pseudomonadota > Alphaproteobacteria > Rhizobiales > Rhizobiaceae > Pseudaminobacter. Next base: position 6,447 of record JBARWP010000630.1, read on the forward strand.
GCCGACCGGCACCACGCGCACGGCCGGCGAGGAGGCGCGCGTCAACAAGGGCGCGATGACCGAACTGCCGAGATTGACGCCCAGCACCATGACGATGCCGAGTTCGGGCGGGATGAGGCCGCGCCCGGCCAGCGCCACCAGAAGCAGAACGGCGGCAATGGAGGAGTGGAACAGCCAGGTCATCAGTGCGGCGAGCAGATAGGCGGTGATCGGATCGCCGGAGAAGTAATCGACGATGACCGGCAGCAATCTGCTGTCGCGCAGCGGTTCGGAGGCCTGGCCGACCATTTCCAGCGACAGCACGAGAAGGCCGATGCCGACCAGGATGCGGCCGAACTGGCGCCAGCTTCGCCTTTCGGTGCTGAGAAATACCGTGGTGCCAGCGGCAAGGCAGATCGGCACCAGAAGCGTCAGGTTGAAGGAGAGGATCTTGACCACCAGCGCCGAGCCGATCTCGGCGCCGCGCACGGCAAGCTGGCCGGCCATGCCGCCGACGATGCCCGACCCGGCAAAGGAGCCGACGAGCAGGGTGACGGCGGTGGAACTCTGCAGCGCGATGGCGAGCGCGGTGCCGGTGATGACGGCCATGAACGGGTTTTTCATGGTGGCGCGCAGCTTGTGGCGCAGCACGTCGCCATAGGCG
>JBARWP010000631.1:0-1631 GCA_049646905.1 Pseudaminobacter sp.
CGGACAGCGTCTGCCCGACCCATGGGCCCGCCAGAATGCGGGCCAGTTCAATGACTTTCAGACCCGCAAGCGGTGTATTCTGCATTTCTCAAAACCTCTCCGAGCGATAAACTGCGATCAGAAGAAAGCCTGAATGCCGGTCTGTGCACGTCCGAGGATCAGCGCATGAACGTCATGTGTACCCTCATAGGTATTGACGGTTTCAAGGTTCTGGTCGTGGCGCATGACGTGATACTCGATCTGAATGCCGTTGCCGCCATGCATGTCGCGCGCCTGACGCGCAATATCGAGTGCCTTGCCGCAATTGTTGCGTTTGACGATAGAAATCATCTCAGGCGCCATCTTGCCTTCGTCAAACAGGCGGCCAACACGCAACGATGCCTGCAAGCCAAGGGTGATTTCGGTCTGCATGTCGGCAAGCTTCTTTTGATAAAGCTGCGTTCCAGCCAGCGGCTTGTCGAACTGTTTGCGATCAAGCCCATACTGGCGCGCGCGGAACCAACAATCTTCTGCAGCACCCAACACACCCCACGAAATGCCATAGCGAGCGAGGTTAAGACAGCCGAACGGCCCCTTAAGACCTGAAACATTCGGCAGAATTGCATCTTCAGATACTTCCACACCATCCATGACGATTTCGCCAGTGACGGACGCTCGCAGCGAAAGCTTACCGCCAATCTTTGGAGCCGAAAGTCCCTTCATGCCCTTTTCGAGCACAAAGCCGCGGATTGCATTGTCATGCGCTGTCGACTTGGCCCAGACCACAAACACATCGGCAATCGGCGAGTTGGAAATCCACATCTTGGAACCGCTGATGCGATAACCGCCATCAATCTTGTCGGCGCGCGTTTTCATGCCAGCAGGATCGGAACCCGCATCCGGTTCGGTCAGACCGAAACAGCCAATCAACTCGCCAGAAACCAGACCCGGCAGATATTTCTTGCGCTGCTCATCCGAACCGTAGGCGTAAATCGGATACATCACGAGCGAAGACTGCACACTCATCATGGAGCGGTAGCCAGAATCGATACGCTCAACTTCGCGCGCCACCAGACCATAAGAAACATAGCCAGCATTGGCTGCGCCATATTCTTCAGGCAGCGTTACGCCAAGAAGACCAGCCTGCCCCATCAAACGAAACAGATCGGGATCAGTCGTTTCATCAAGATAAGCTTTTTCAATGCGCGGCAGGAGAATATCGCTCGCAAAAGCCTGCGCCGAATCGCGGATCATGCGCTCATCTTCGGTCAGCTGCTCATCGAGCAGAAACGGATCTTCCCAGTTAAATACGGCACGCGACATGAATAATCTCCTCAAATTCAGTTGCCCAAATGTGGCCTGAAAAGCGGAGTCATGCAATGAACGTTTACTCATCGATCTATTCCGTTTAGTAATAGATCATGACTTCACTATCGAGACGTCTGCTTCCTTCAACGAGCGCGCTTGCCGCATTTGACGCGGTGGCGCGACACGAGAGCTTTTCTACCGCCGCAGAAGAGCTTTCGTTGACGCAAGGCGCGGTAAGTCGCCAGATTGCAACACTGGAAGAACAACTCGGTGCCGCCCTGTTTGACCGCACCAGCCGCCATGTTTTGCTGACCGATGCCGGGCGCGCCTATCGGAATGCTATC
>JBARWP010000632.1:0-9274 GCA_049646905.1 Pseudaminobacter sp.
GACCTCGCCTCGGCACGGAAGGCCTATGAGGAGCTCGGCCGCCAGCACGACATGAGCGCCGAGGAGGTCGCCGCCGGTGTCCTCGAGATCGCGGCGGTCAACCAGGTGTTCGGCATCCGCAAGGTCACGACCTCGCGTGGCCGCGACCCGGGCAACTACGCCATGGTCGCCTTCGGTGGCGCCGGCGGTCTCTTCGCGACGGAAGTCGCCGACTTCCTCGGCATGAAAACCGTCATCTCGCCTCCCGATCCGGGCAATCTCTGTGCGCTCGGCCTGCATGTCTCCGATGTGCGCCGCGATTACATCCGCACCATGGTCCGGCGGCAGTCCGCTGCCGATACGGCCGAGATCGTCGCGGCCTGGAACGCGCTTGCGGAGGAGGGCCGGCGCGACATCCGCGCGGAGGGCATCGCCGATGACGACATCAAGATCGAGTATGTCGCCGACGTGCGCTACTTCGGCGAGGGCCACGAAGTGCAGGTCACCGCGCCCGACGGCGCATCGGGCGAGGCGGCGGTGGCGCATATGTGGAAGGACTTCCACCGCGTCCACGACGAGTCCTTCGGCTTCCACTACGAGGGAGAGCAGGACGTCGAGCTCGTGAACCTGCGTGTGCGCGCCGTCGGCGTGCAGAACCGCCCGCAGATCAAGGCAAGCGAGAAGTCGGGTGCGCCGGCGAAGCCCTTTGGCGCGCGTAACGTCTACTGGAAGGGCGCCGGCTGGGTCGACAGCCCGCTTTACGAGCGCACCGAACTCGTCGCCGGCCAGGCGATTGCGGGTCCTGCGATCATCCAGGAATACGGGTCGACCGTCGTGGTGCCGGGCGGATGGACCTGCACCGCCGACCGCTACCGGAACCTCATTCTCACCGCGAGGGAGACGCAGTCGTGAGCAGCGAAAAGAAAGTGAAACTTGGTCCGATCGAGCTGGAAGTCATTCATGGCACGATCCGTGCTGCCGAACTGGAGATCGAGGCAGCCGTGGAGCGCACGGCACGTTCGCCGATGATCCGTGACCAGCACGACTATCGCGTTGCTTTGTTCGACGCCAAAGGCCGCAAGCTGACCGGTCGTTCCTATTCGGCGATCGTTGAGCCGGTGTTCGAATATTTCGGTGAGGACAGTATCTTCCCCGGCGACGTGTTCTTCTGGAACGACCCCTACAATTCCTGCGGTGGCATCGGCCATGTGCCGGATCTTTGTACGACCGTGCCGATCTTCCACGAGGACAGGCTGATCGGGTTCAGCCAGGTCTTCGGCCATCACGACGATATCGGCGGGGCCGTTCCGGGCAGCTTGCCGGTGCACGCCACCGACAGCTGGATGGAGGGCGTGCTGATCCCGCCGATCAAGCTCTACGAGCGCGGTGTCCTCAACGAGGCGGCCTTCCGCATCATCACCCGCAACTCGCGGCTGGAAGACCATCTCGCAGGTGACCTCGACGCCGAGATCGGCGCCTGCAAGCTCGGCTCGCGCCGTATCGTCTCGCTGGCCGAGCGTTACGGCGTCGACACGCTCGAAGCCGCCTTCGAGCAGATCCTGAAGAACGCCGCGGAGATCTTCCGGCGCGAGATCCTGCCGAAGATCAAGGACGGCGTGTACCACTACGAGGACTATATCGAGGCCGATGGCGTCGAGGACGGCAAGCTGCACGCCCTGCGCTGTACCATGACCAAGACAGCCGACAGGATCGTCCTCGATTTCAATGGCACGGACCCCGAGGCCAAGGGGCCTATCAACTGGTCGCTGGACGAGATGGAGGGGCGCTACTTCCGCAAATGGCTGGCGCCGGTGCTGCGCTCGCTTGCATCGTCGCCGGAGCGCGCGGCCGAAATCGATTCCAACGAGGGCGTGCTCGAGGTCATCGACGTGGTGTTCCCGCAGAAGGGCACGCTGATCACGCCAACTTCGGGCAAGCCGACCGGCATGCGCTTCTTTCTGATGCTGCGTTCGCTCGGCGTGTTCGCCGCCTGCCTGTCGAAGGCGACCGACGGACGTATGCCGGCCGACCACGAGACCATACGCATCTGGGGCCTCACCGGCGGCAACAACCGCGATGACTTCTTCCTCTTCCGCGAGGTGCTTGGCGGTGGCGGACCGGGCCGGCCCTGGGCCGACGGCTCGGACGTCGTGCATATCGTTCCCAACTCCCGCAACCTGCCGGCGGAGTTTTCCGAGACCCGTTATCCGATCCTGGTCGAGGAACTTGCCCTCAAGACCGGCTCCGGCGGCGCGGGATTCCGGCGTGGCGGCTTCGGCTACGACAAGAAGATCAAGGCGCTCGGCGAGTGCCGCCTGATCTCGAATGCCGATCGCTCCGTCCTTGGCTGCTACGGCGTCAATGGCGGCAAGGTCGGCCAGAGCTATCAGGTCTCGGTGATCGAGAACGGCGCCGAGAGGGTCTATCCCGGCATGTCCGATACGGTCGTGGTCAGGCCCGGCGCCTCGGTGCGCGTCGTCACCACCGGCGGCGGCGGCTGGGGCGATCCCCTTGCCCGTGAAGCCGACCGGGTGGTCTATGATCTCCAGTGCGGCCTGATCACGGAAGAAAGTGCCCGCGACGACTACGGCGTGGCGGTCGAGCTGAAAGGCCGCAAGTGGACGCATGACGAAGCCAAGACCAGGGCGCTTCGCGAAAAGCTGCGCATAAAGCGCGGCACGGCACCAATGTTCGATCGCGGCGAGACTTTCCGTGCGATGAAGGAAAAAGGCAGGATCCGCTATCCGGAACATTGGAGCGATCCGGACGAGGGCTGGGCGGCCGTGGGAGAGGCGGCATCGTTCTCGGCGGCCGCCGAGTAGCGGCAAGAGGATCGGGAGGAGGAGCAATGCAGATCAAGCAATCGGTGACGGTCCAGCGCTCGCGCGACGAGGTGTGGGCCCTCTTCCAGGACATCCCGACGATCGCCCGGTGTATGCCTGGCGCGGAACTGACCCGCGACAATGGTGACGGCACATATGCCGGTGTCGTCGCCATCAAGCTCGGACCCTTCAAGGCCGCGTTCGAGGGCGAAGTTTCCCACCAGCCCGAGCCGGCGACCTTTTCCGGCAGGGCGGAGGGGCGCGGGATCGACAAGCGTGGCGGCAGCCGATCGCGTATGACGATGAATTATGCGCTGGCGGATCGGGGCGAGGCGACCGAACTGGTCCTCGACGCCGAAGTGCAGCTGAGTGGCCCGGTCGCTCAGTTCGGCCGCCCCGGGATCGTCTCGGAAACGGCCAAGCTGCTGATCGAGCAGTTCGTCGCCAATGTCGAGGCACGGCTCGACGGCGCCGGGGGTGAGGCGGCCGCCGATGCCAACGACCTCAGTGCCCTGAAGCTTGGCGGGCGTGTCGTCAGCGCTTCCGTCAAACGCTGGCTCGGCAAGGAAGGCGGCTGAAGCAATTCCGGGAGTGTAGCCGGTTCCTGTCCGGAATGGCTCAGGAACAACGAGATGGAGCGCTGCCGTGATCCAGGGCGAGACGGAATGGCTCTAACGCAGGCAGCAGATAGGAGATCCCTTGGAACACCGTATGTCCTACATGACCCAGATGGAGATCGCGGATGCGATCGCCGCTGGCCGCGCCGTGATCGTGCCGACCGGGGCGACAGAGGCCCACGGGCCGCATATGCCCGTCGACACCGACACGCACCAGGCGGAACATATCGCCGTCCGGCTGGCCGAGCGGATCGGCGCCCTGGTGGCGCCCCCGGTCGCCTACGGCGTTTCGATGACCTTCGAGCACTTCCCCGGCACCATCTCGCTTTCGATCCCCACCTACCAGCTCATGCTGTTCGAGATCGGGGCGGCGCTGGTCAAGCAGGGCTTCACCCATGTTATCCTGCTCAACGGCAATCGGCCGAGCGGAACCGCCAACGACCAGGTGGCGCGCCATATGGTCGACCAGCTCGACACCGACCATCGCTTCAAGGTTTCGGCAGTGAGCTACTGGGAACCGGCTGCGAGCCAGATCCATGCCATCCGCAAGTCGGTCGTCGGCGGCATGGGCCATGGCTGCGAACTCGAAGCCTCCTTCCAGCTCGCGACGCGTCCGGAACTGGTGAAGATGGACAAGCTGAAGGGCGCCAAATACGGACCGGTCGGCTGGGATCTGGTTGCGCCCACCAACCCCACCCGCACCTATATGCGCCGTCCGCGCCCGGAGGCCGGCCATGCGGCCATCTTCGGCGATCCGACGGTGGCGAGCGCCGAAATGGGCCACAGGGCCATCGAGATCATCGTCGACGTGCTGGAGGAAACCTTCACCAACCTCCAGGGCTCATACGACGACCGCCCGGACGCGGCCAGGAGATGATCCACCGATCCGGACGGCCGGCCCGTCTGACGGACCGTTACGATGTCAGGGCTGGCCGGGATGCCAGCCCAGCTCGATCGAAAGCGCGTGGGTCATCATCAGAAGCGCTTCCTTGAGCTCTTCGAAGGCTTCCTTGTCGCGGGCCAGCTTCTTCAGGTAGACGAAGCAGACACAGCCCAACAACGCACCCTTGGCGCCGAAGACCGGCGCGGCAACCGAACCGGTGAAGGTCTGCACGTCGCTTTCGGTCTGGGCGAAGCCCTCGGTGCGGATCTGGGCCAGGCGCCGGCGCAGTTCCTCCGGGTCGGTGATCGTCGTGGCGGTCAACTGTTCCAGGTCTTGCGAGAGATAGGCCGAGATGAACTCCTCGGACTCGTAGGCGAGCAGCACCAGTCCCTTGGAGCCCGCGTGCAGTGGAATATGGTAGCCGTACTGAGCCTTGGAAATTTCCTGCAGCTGGCGCTTCTCGGCGTGGATGACCACCGAATAGCTGCCGATCCGCTCGACTATCTGGACGTCCACGCCGCGAATGTCGCGATCCTTGGCGAGGTAGGAGATTGCAGCCTTCAGCATCTTGTTGTTGGCGAGGTAGGAGGACCCCAGATGCCACATGCGCGGCCCGATCTCGTAGTGGGAGGTCTCGGGATTGACCATCAGGAACTGCGCCTTTTCCAGTTTCTTGACGGTGCGGTGGGCGGTTGCCCAGGGCAGGCCCATGTCGCGCATGACGTCGACGACCCGGCAGGGGCGTGCGGCGATCAGGTCGAGTACGGCGAAGGAACGCTCCAGCCCCTGCTTGGCCTCGTTCAGCTGGACATCCATGGCTGTCGGCTTCTTACGGCCGCCCTCGGCAGTCTCCAGCACGTCGGACTTTCGGGCCGATTCAGATTTTTTCGCCATTGTAACCTTCCGCCGCTTGTTCGTCAGTCAGATATCGTATCCACTCTTTCGATGAATGGCCAGCTACGGTCACACCTCTTGGGGAGCAAGACACATGAGAGATGACCTGTGGTCGAAGGATGCGGTCACCCTTTCGGGTCTTTTACGCAAAGGCGAGATTACCCCGCAAGAGGTGCTGCAATCCGTGGAGCAGCGGGTGAGCGAAATGGACCCGCTGGTCAACGCGCTCCCCACCCTGTGCTTTGAGCGGGCACGCAGTGCAATTTCGGCTTCCCGGAACCTCGAGAGAACGCTCCTTGGCGGCCTGCCCGTTCCGATCAAGGATTCCTATGCGGTTTCGGGTGTGCGCACGACCTTCGGTTCGCGCGCCTTTGAGCACCACGTTCCCGAGCATTCGGCCTATTTCGTCGAAGCTGTCGAAGAGGCCGGCGGTGTCGTCTTCGCCAAATCCAACACGCCGGAGTTCGAGGCCGGGGCAAATACCTTCAACGACGTCTTCGGCCGCACGCTCAATCCCTGGAACGTAAGCCTCTCGGCTGCCGGTTCGTCGGGCGGCGCGGCGGTGGCCGTCGCCACCGGAATGGCGCCGATCGCGCAAGGATCGGACTTCGCCTGTTCCCTGCGCTATCCGGCGTCCTTCTGCGGCGTGGTGGGGCTGCGGCCGACTCCTGGCGTCGTGCCCCAGGGTCCCGGTGGTCTGCCCGGACAGACGCTGTCCGTCATCGGGCCGTTGGCGCGCAGCGTGGCCGATGCGGGACTGGGGTTGTCGGCCATGGCCCGCTTCGACGAGCGCGATCCGCTGTCGCGGCCGCTGCGTGACAACGACTATGAAGGTGCTGCCCGCAAGCCGGCGGCGCCGGCCCGGTTGGCCTATTCGCCCGATCTTGGAATGGCTGCGGTGGAGCCTGAGATAAGACGCATCGTCGCCGAGGCCGTCGCCAGGATCGAGGCGGCGGGCGCGGCGGTGGTCGAGCGGCATCCCGACTTGTCGGCGGCCGATCGTGCATTCCGTCCGCTCCGTGCGTTCCAGTTCGCTGCAAGCTATTCATCGCTCGTGCACGGGCCGGAACGGGACCTGCTGAAGCCGGAAGTGATCTGGAACATTGAGGAAGGCCTTCGTGTGGGCGGCACGGAACTGGCCGCCGCGGAGCGTGAGCGCTCCGCCATGCGGGCCGGCATGATCGATTTCCTGCGGGAACATGAGTTTCTGATCAGCCCTACCGCGCCGGTCGGTCCCTATCCGGTCGAGGACCGCTACGTCGCACGCATCGACGGCCGGGATATGGAAACCTATCTGGACTGGCTGGTGCTCGGCTACGCGGTGACGGCGACAGGCTGTCCGGCAATCTCGATTCCCTGCGGGTTCACCCGTTCCAACCTCCCGGTCGGGCTGCAGATCGTCGGGCGACCCTATTCGGAAATGCGCCTGCTGGCCGTTGCGGCCTGGTGCGAGGAGGTGCTCGGCGTCCACATGAAACGACCGATCGATCCCCGATATCCGGTGCAGGATGGCGACCGGCCGGTCGGCGCGACGAAGCCATGACCATTTCAGGTTCGCAGGTCATGACGCTCGCGGCCAAAGGTGCGTTTCCATGGCCGGAAGGCGCGGAAAAGGTGGTTTTATCATACTGGCTAAAAAGCCTGTTGACACTGTGCGAAGCGCAAACCTATAGTCAAAAGATAGATACTATATCCGCTATCAGGATATAAGAGACGGGAACAGTTGCGGGTCGGTCCTGTGTGACGGACGCGAGGGGTGGAACAAAAAGCCGAACGGCAACCCCTCCGGAAACGTGCCACGAGCGGACGTCCCTTGAATGGGGAGTGATGGTGAAACCACCGCTATTCGATTACCTGGTCGCGCACTCGACCGGCGAAGCTGTTCGCTATCTTGCCGAATATCCCGGCGGAATGATCCTGGCGGGCGGGCAAAGCCTGATCCCGGCGATGAACTTCCGTCTCGCGGCGCCTGCGGCGCTCATCGACATCAACCGCATAGCGCAACTGCGCAACATCGAGATTGCCGACGGCCTCATTCATGTCGGCGCCGGGGTTCGCCATCGCGACCTCGAAATGAGCGAGGAGGCCTATCGCGCCAATCCACTCATCCGGGAGGCCATGCACTATGTGGCGCATGTGCCGATCCGCAATCGCGGCACGACGGTGGGCAGCCTTTGCCATGCCGACGCCGCTGCCGAGATGCCGATGGTGCTTCTGCTGACCGGTGGCTGGGTGACGGCCGAGGGAGCGGACGGGCGCCGCACGATCCCCGCCGATGAATTCTTCCAGTTTCATATGACGACGGCACGCGAGCCCGACGAGATGATTGTCGGCGCGACCTTTCCCGCGCTGCCCGAGGGAGCAGGACACGCGTTCGCCGAATTTGCGCGGCGCAAGGGCGACTACGCCATCGCGGCGGTCGGGGCGATCCTGCAGCTCGATGGAGAGGGCACGGTGACGGATGCGCGGCTGGCCGCCTGCGGCATCGCTTCCCGCCCGGTTCGCCTGGTCGAGGCAGAAGCGGCCGTTATCGGCAGCCGGCTGACCGACCCGCAACTGAAGTCCGCGGGTGAGGCAGCCACCTTTCAGGTCACTGCCGAGGACGAGCCGAACATTACGGCTGCCTACCGCCGGCATCTGCTTGCCGCCTTGACGCGGCGGGTGCTGGTCGAGGCGGCAGGCAAGGCACGAAGGGTATAGTCGGATGAACAGACAGCGGCAGCTCGAAAAAGCCATACCTGGCAAATCCTCCGACCCGATGGCGACAGTGACGTTGTCGATCAACGGCGTCGAAGTTACCCGCGAGGTCAGCACGCGCATGCTGCTTTCCGATTTCCTCCGCCACGGCGTAGGTATGACCGGCACGCATGTGGGCTGCGAGCATGGCGTGTGCGGCGCATGCACCGTCATCATCGACGGCCGTGCGGCTCGTTCCTGCCTTACACTGGCGGTGCAGGCGGACGGCGCGCAGGTGCGCACAATCGAGGGCGAGGCGAACGAGGACGGCTCGCTGAGCGAGCTTCAGCAGGCGTTTCGCGAGTGCCATGGCCTGCAATGCGGCTACTGCACGCCGGGCATGATCATGAACATCCGCGCGCATCTGGATTCCGAGAGCGAGCTCGACCTCTCGGACGAGGGCATCCGCGAGCTGATCTCGGGAAACCTGTGCCGCTGCACGGGCTATGCCAATATAATCAAGGCAGTTCGCCGCGCCGCCGAACTCGCCGGCAGGATTTGAGGAGGCGGACATGTCCACACGGCAGTTTGGCTCCCGCGTCCAGCGCAACATCGATCCGCGGCTGCTGACCGGGCGAGGTTCCTATACCGACGATATCCAGCTTCCGGGCGCGCTGCATGCCGCCTTCGTGCGCAGTCCGTTTGCGCGCGCCCATATCCGTTCGATCGATACCTCCGAGGCCGAGCGTGCGGACGGCGTGGTCGCAGTCTACACCTGCGACACCATCGGCCATCTCGACATCGAGCTTCCGCTGCTCATCCCGCATCCGTCGATGAACGATGCGAGAACACAACGCCCGTTGGCGCGCGACGACGTCTACTATGTCGGCCAGACTGTGGCCATGGTGGTGGCCGTCGACCGCTACGTGGCCGAGGATGCGGCCATGCTGGTCGATGTCAACTACGATCCGCTCGACGTCGAGCTGGATCTCGAACGGGCGATAGCCGACGGCGCTCCGCTCGTTCACCCGACCCACCCCAACAACATCGCGGCCGACTTCACGCAGGTCTGCGGCAATCCGGAGCAGGCTTTCGCGCGGGCCGAGCATGTCACGCGCATCCGGGTCCAGGTCGACCGCTCGACTGCGGCGGCCATGGAGTGCCGTACCGTCGCGGCGCGTTTCGACGACGTCCGGGGCGAGTTGACGGTGTGGGATGGGACGCAGGCGCCACTCGGCGTGCGCGGTGGCCTGGCCTCCATCTTCGGGCTCGACGAGGACAAGGTCCGGGTCATCGCTCCGGATGTCGGCGGCGGTTTCGGCCAGAAGGTGCTGTTTCCCTATCCCGACGAGTTGCTGGTGCCGTTCGCGGCGATGCAACTCGGGCGGCCGGTCAAATATATC
>JBARWP010000633.1:0-2138 GCA_049646905.1 Pseudaminobacter sp.
GCTGGCGCCGCGCCGTGCCCTGGCGCTGATGACGGCAGCCTTCGGCGTCGGCCAGATATTGGGGCCGATCATCGCCGGCTATGCCGCCGAATGGTCGGGCAGTTTCACCGCGCCGTCGATAGGTGCCGCCATTTGCCTGCTCCTGGCAGCTGCAATCTCCTGGTCTGCCGGGCCTGCGCCAAAATCGCCATGATTCTCGGGTTGCTCGGGCCATCGCAGTAAAGCGGGGCATTTTCTTTCGCTTCGAACTGTGACTTCATGCCGCCCGACCGCAATGGCGCCCGACTGCGCCCGATGAGGAACTTGGCCACGTGTTCGTATCGTTCTTTCCGCAGCCGAAGCTGTTTTTCACTTCCGCCGTCATATGGGCCGCGCTTGCCATGCTCGGCTGGTACATAGGTGGCGAACAGGCCGGCGCCCTGTTCGGGCTTGGGCCGCCCCCGGCTGATGTCCCGCCGATCATCGGCATTTCCGTCTTCTGGTCGAAGCCGTTTCTTTGGTTCTATGTCTATTATGCCGTCGCCGTGGCGCTCTTTTACGCGTTCTGGTCCTATTACGACCCCAATCCCTGGCGGCACTGGTCCATTCTCGGCTCGGCCCTCATCCTGTTCGTGACCTATTTCCAGGTCCAAGTGAACGTTGCCGTCAACAACTGGTACGGTCCGTTCTGGGACATGGTGCAGGGCGCGATGGCGCGGACCGCGCCGATCACGCTCGAGCAGTATTATACCGGCTTTGCTACCTTCGCCGGCCTTGCCTTCGTGGGCATGGGCGTCAGCGTGCTGACCGCGTTCTTCGTCAGCCACTATATCTTCCGCTGGCGCATGGCGATGAACAGCTACTATGTCGACCACTGGCCGAAGCTGCGCCACATCGAGGGGGCTTCGCAGCGCGTGCAGGAAGATACGATGCGCTTTTCCACGATCATGGAAGGCCTCGGCGTCAATTTCATCGATTCCATCATGACGCTGATCGCCTTCCTGCCGGTGCTGCTGCGTCTTTCGGTAAATATCACCGAACTGCCGGTTTTCGGCCATGTGCCGAATGCACTGGTGGTCGCCGCGATCTTCTGGTCGATCTTCGGAACGTTCAGCATCGCGCTTGCCGGCTTCAAGCTGCCGGGCCTGCAGTTCCGCAACCAGCGCGTCGAGGCGGCCTATCGCAAGGAACTCGTGTTCGGCGAGGATCATGCAGACCGCGCGCAACCGCTCACATTGCAGGAACTGTTCGCCAATGTGCGGAAGAATTATTTCCGCATGTACTTCCACTATGTCTATTTCAATATCGTCCGCTACACCTACGGCCAGGCCAACGGCATCTTCTCCTTCTTCATCATGGGGCCGTCGATCGTGGCGGGCAAGATCACGCTCGGCCTGATGAACCAGATCGCCTTCGCCTTTTCGCAGGTGACGGCGTCGTTCCAGTATCTGGTCAATTCATGGTCAACGATCGTGGAACTGCTCTCGGTCTACAAGCGCCTGCGCGCTTTCGAGGCGACCATCCACGGCGGCGAACTGCCGGCCATCGACGAGCGTTTCATCAAGGGCGAGGACGTGGCGACCGACCACTATTAGCATGGTCCCGAAAAGTTGCAGGCTTTTCGGGCAAGGTCATGCCCGAAACACCGGCTGTCATCAGCCGCCGACCTTCCCGGTGCCGCCGGCGTCGGGATGGTCGGTTAGGTAATCGCTATAGCTGACGCATTTGACGTCCGCCTTCGCGCATACCTCGCCGGCAAAGCGCTCCAGCGCCCGCCAATAGGCGCCGCCATTCATCAGCGTGAAATGGAAGCCGATTTCCAGCGGCGTGCGCTTGCCGTGATATTCGGCCTGGAAGGCCGAGCGGAAGGCCTCATAGGTGCGGTTTTCGAACTGCGCCTGCCTGTCTTCTTGTTCCTCGCCCTTGGTGTGGCGCACGAACAAATTGTAGTCCATGGCGATGACGCGCCTCCCGTTGGGTCCTTCGGGAATTTGCGGCAGGGCAAAGCGGGTGACGCCGTTTACCGTCTGCGGCTCGGCCGGACCTCGCGAGACGCCGCTTGCGTCATAGGAAAATCCCGCTTCCTGCAGTGCGGCGTAGAGGTTCTTGCCGGTGGAAAGATAGGGCGCGCGAAAACCGGTTACTCCGGTCTCGGCAAA
>JBARWP010000634.1:0-7346 GCA_049646905.1 Pseudaminobacter sp.
ATATTGGCCGGCCCCGTCGATGCGGAAGCGCGCCGGCAGGCCGGCCGCCTCGCAGCTCGCCCAATGCGCCTGCATCTCGGGATCGTCGTCCACCTCGTTGACGCCGGTGACGGTGGGCGCCTCCGGGAACGTCTTGCACAGTTCGGGATGGTTGCCGGCGCAGTGGTAGCACTCGCGGTTGTTTTCCCACACCAGCTTCCAGTTGCCCTTCTCGACGATCGTCGTCTCGTGGGCGATCTTCGCTTCGGTCAGCCGGTGCGGGGCGAAATACGGCTCCATCAGCGCGCGGAAGGGCGCGAAATCCGCGGGCTCTTCGGCAAGGCAGATGAAGATGTAGCCGGCCACGCTCTCGCAGGCCACCGCCTTGAGGCCGAAATCCTCCGTGCGGAAGCCCTCCGCCATCTGGCGCGCGAAGACGAGCGAGCCGTCGAGGTCGTAGGTCCACTGGTGATAGGGGCAGACCAGCCTGGCCGAGGTGCCCTTCGCGCTCGTGCACACGCGGCTGCCGCGGTGGCGGCAGGAATTGTGGAAAGCCCGGATCAGGCCGTCGCGGCCGCGCACCACCACGACCGGATAGGCGCCCACCTGCACGGTGAAGAAGCCGCCCGGCTTGGCGATCTCGCAATCGTGGCCGACGAACAGCCAGTCGCGATACCAGATCAGTTCCATGTCGAGCCGGAAGAAATCCGGATCGGTGTAGAAGGGCTGCTCCAGGCTGAAGCCCGCCCGCCGGTTGCGGATCAGCCTCAGCATCTCGTCGCGCGTGTCCCCGGTGCGTATATCCATGTCCGTCCTCGCATTCGCACAAGGACTGAACTGGTGGTGATGGAGGGGTAGATGGCCGCGGGGCAAGCCGGTCGCACGAACCGGCCGCGGCGCTCTGCCTCTTGACCGCCCACCGCGATCAGTCGGGTTTCGTCTTCCAAGGCTGGTTTCCGGGCTCCGGAGCCGTCCTTTCGGACCTTCCCGACACCTTCCCGGATCGTCGCCGATCCAGTGGCATTCGTCGGGTTCTCAGCTCCGCTACCGTTGCGGGGGCAGCGCCGGCATCAAACCGGCTTCCCAATTATTCCTCCCGCCGACCGGCAGGAGGACACCTTGAATGCAACGATCTAACCACCCCCGCCGCCGCCGGGACGGCACGAATGCGACATCGGCCGCACTCAAAGGCGACAGCCCGAACAAAGCTACTCTGCGGCAGCCGCAAACCCGGCAGGCGTATAGTTGAGGACCGGACCCAGCCAGCGCTCGATTTCAGCGACATCCATGCCCTTGCGCCGGGCATAGTCCTCGACCTGATCGCGCTCGACCTTGGCGACCCCAAAATAATAGGCCTCGGGATGCGCGAGGTAGAGGCCCGATACGGACGAGCCCGGCCACATCGCCATGCTTTCCGTCAGCGTCACGCTGGCGGCATTTTGAGCGTCCAGCAGGCGGAACAGCGTCACCTTTTCGGTGTGGTCGGGCTGGGCGGGATAGCCGGGCGCCGGCCGGATGCCCCGATAGGGCTCGCCGATCAGGTCGTCCGGTGCGAAGGTTTCATCCTCTGCGTAGCCCCAGAACTCCTTGCGCACCTTCTCGTGCATGCGTTCGGCGAAAGCCTCGGCGAAACGATCGGCCAGCGCTTTCACGAGGATGGAATTGTAATCGTCGTTGGCGCGCTCGAAGCGCTCGGCGATCGCCACTTCCTCGATGCCGGCCGTCACCACGAAGCCGCCCACATAGTCGGGCTTGCCGCTCTCCAGCGGCGCGACGAAGTCGGAAAGCGCGACATTGGCCTTGCCGTCGCGCTTGGCGAGCTGCTGGCGCAGCGTGAAAAAGGTGGCAAGCTCCTGTCCTCTGCCCTCGTCCGTGAACAGGCGGATGTCGTCGCCGGCCGCATTCGCCGGCCAGAAGCCGATGACGGCTTTCGGCGCGAACCACTTTTCGTCGATGATCTTCGCAAGCATGGCCTGCGCATCCTCGAAAAGCTGGCGCGCGGCCGGACCCTGCTTCTCGTCCTCAAGGATCTTCGGATAACGTCCCTTCAACTCCCAGGTCTGGAAGAAGGGCGTCCAGTCGATGTAGCGCGACAGTTCTGCCAGATCCCAGGTCTCGAATACTTTCGTGCCGAGGAAAGAAGGCTTCGGCGGATCGTAGCTCGCCCAGTCGATCTTATGCGAATTGGCGCGCGCTCGTGCGATCGGCAGCCGCTGCTTCTCGCGCTCCGAGCGCTCATGCGCCTCGGTTACCTTCCTGTATTCGGCGCGCAGCGTCTCGACATAGCCCGGCTTCATCTCCGGCGACAGCAGGCTGCCGACCACGCCGACGGCGCGGCTGGCGTCGGTGACGTAGACCGCCTGGCCGCGATCGTAGCGCGGATGGATTTTCACCGCCGTATGCACGCGGCTGGTGGTGGCGCCGCCGATCAGCAGCGGAATGTCGAAGCCTTCGCGCTCCATCTCCGAAGCGACATGCACCATCTCGTCGAGCGACGGCGTGATCAGGCCGCTGAGGCCGACAATGTCGACCTTCTCGTCCTTCGCGACCTGCAGGATCTTCGTCGCCGGCACCATGACGCCGAGGTCGATGATCTCGTAATTGTTGCAGGCGAGCACGACGCCGACGATGTTCTTGCCGATGTCGTGGACGTCGCCCTTCACCGTCGCCATCAGGATTTTTCCCGCGCTCTGGCGCGCGCCGTCGTCGATACCGTTGGCGGCGTTGGCCAGCTTCTCGGCCTCCATGTGCGGAAGCAGGCCAGCGACGGCCTGCTTCATCACGCGAGCCGACTTGACCACCTGCGGCAGGAACATCTTGCCCGCGCCGAACAGGTCGCCGACCACGTTCATGCCGGCCATCAGCGGGCCTTCGATGACATGCAGCGGCCGCTCGGCGGCGAGCCGCGCCTCCTCCGTGTCCGCGTCGATGAACTCGGTGATGCCGTTGACCAGCGCATGGGAAATACGCTGTTCGACCGGCCATTCGCGCCAGGCGAGGTCCTTTTCCCTGGCCTCCTTGCCGCCATGCCCCTTGAAGCGCTCGGCGATCTCCAGCATGCGCTCGGTCGCGGTGCCGCCGGCTTTCGGCGCCCGGTTGAGCACGACGTCCTCGCAGGCCTCGCGCAGCTCCGGCTCGATGGTGTCGTAGACGGCGAGCTGGCCGGCATTGACTATACCCAAGTCCATGCCGCGCTGGATGGCGTGGTAAAGGAACACCGCGTGCATCGCCTCGCGTACCGGCTCGTTGCCGCGGAACGAGAAGGAGAGGTTCGAGACGCCGCCAGAAATATGCACATGCGGCAGCGTGGCGGTGATCTCGCCGGTCGCCTCGATGAAGTCGACGCCGTAATTGTCGTGTTCCTCGATGCCGGTCGCCACCGCGAACACGTTTGGGTCGAAGATGATGTCCTCCGGCGCGAAGCCGGCCTTCTCCGTGAGAAGCTTGTAGGCGCGCGTGCAGATTTCGACCTTGCGCGCCTTCGTGTCGGCCTGGCCGACCTCGTCGAACGCCATGACGACGACGGCGGCTCCATACATGCGGCACAGCCTTGCATGGTGAAGGAAGGCTTCCTCGCCTTCCTTCATGGAAATGGAATTGACGATCGGCTTGCCCTGAACGCATTTCAGGCCGGCCTCGATCACCTCCCATTTGGAGGAATCGATCATCACCGGCACTTTCGCGATGTCCGGCTCGGCGGCGACGAGGTTGAGATACTCGACCATCGCCTTTTTCGAATCGATCAGGCCCTCGTCCATGTTGACGTCGATGACCTGCGCGCCATTGGCGACCTGGTCGCGGGCGACATCGAGGGCGGCGGCATAGTCGCCGGCGGTGACGAGCTTCCTGAACCTGGCCGAGCCGGTGACATTGGTGCGCTCGCCGACATTCACGAAGGGGATGTCCTTCGTCAGCGTGAACGGCTCCAGCCCGGACAGCTTCATCAGCGGCGAAGGTTTAGGCACGGCGCGCGGCTTATGGCGCGCCACCGCCTCGGCGATCTCGGCGATGTGTTCCGGCGTCGAGCCGCAGCAGCCGCCCACCACATTGACCAGCCCCTCGCGCGCGAACTCCTCCACCTGACCGGCCATGAAGTCCGGCGTCTCGTCATACTGGCCGAAAGCATTCGGAAGCCCGGCATTGGGATAGGCGCAGGTGAAGGTGTCGGCCACGCTGGAAAGCTCGGCCAGATGCGGGCGCATGGCGGCCGCGCCGAGCGCGCAGTTCAGCCCTATGGTGAATGGCTGGGCATGCCGCACCGAATGCCAGAACGCAGTCGGCGTCTGGCCTGACAGCGTGCGACCAGACAGGTCGGTGATCGTGCCGGAGATCATCACCGGCAATCGGATTCCCTTCTCGGCAAAGACCTCTTCGGCCGCGAAGATCGCCGCCTTGGCATTCAGCGTGTCGAAGATGGTCTCGATCAGCACGATGTCGGCGCCCCCGTCGATCAGGCCGCGCAACTGCTCACCATAGGCGAGGCGCAGATCGTCGAAGGTCACGGCGCGGTAGCCAGGATTGTTCACGTCGGGCGAGATGGAGGCGGTTCGGTTTGTCGGGCCGAGCGCGCCGGCCACGAAACGGCGGCGGCCGTCCTCCTTTTCGGCCCGCCGAACCGCGCGTTTGGCCAGACGGGCGCCGTCGCGGTTCAGCTCGTAGACCATGCCCTCCATGCCGTAGTCGGCCTGGGCGATCCGCGTCGAGGAGAAGGTGTTGGTCTCGACGATATCCGCGCCCGCCTTGGCGTAAGCGTAGTGGATGTCCTCGATGGCCCCGGGCTGGGTGAGGATCAGCAGGTCATTGTTGCCCTGCTGGTGGCAGGCGCAGCCTATGAAACGATCGCCCCGGAAATGGTCCTCCTGAAAGCCCAGCCCCTGGATCTGGGTGCCCATCGCACCATCGAGGACAAGGATGCGCTCGCGCGCAGCCTCCCGCAACGCCGCAAGGGTCTCGGAACCGTCCGGCCTGGCCGCCACCGGCCCGAAAAGTTCATCGACGGAGGACATATGCGACGTTTCCCGTTCCGGTTGCGACATCAAAAAGGAACAAGTCACATAACGACATCTTTATGTCAACATACAACCTCTCTCTAATGGAAATGAAGATCAACTCGGCAAGCAGGGACCAGCGACGGAATCACCGGCAAGCTCTCGACCGGCAGAGATGACCGCCCTGCGTCGTCCTCCTCCATCCGGGGAAAAAAGCGCAGGCGAAAGGCCACTCCAACCGGGCCTCGACCGTCGCGATATGTGGGCTGTCCGAGGCGAGGGCAGTTGCGCGCGCCCAGGTAAATTGCACCTGTCGGGCATTCATTGACAGCAAAAAGCGGTGGGAATAGTCTCGTCGGCAATACGGGCGAAGCCGGTGGAATTCCGGCACGGTCGCGCCACTGTGATCGTCGGTTTCCTTCGGGGGGCCGTCGTTAGTCAGACCGCCGTCGTATCCCATGCAGTCAACAAGCGGGACGCGGTATCCCAAGAGACGCACCATGTCCGATATCACTGTGACGCCGGGGCTCCGCCCGGTTCCTATCCCCGTGGCCGACTTGCTGCCTTGGGCGATTTTCGCCGGCCTTCTCATGCTCTTGGCGATCTATTTCGTCGGCGCGGAGGAGGGCGCGACCTCGCTCATCTCCGGCATGTATGTGCACGAATTCGTGCATGACGGCCGCCATCTCCTCGGCTTCCCCTGTCACTGAGGAGCACCCCATGGTCGGCAGATTGTTGCTGCGCGGCATGATCGTCGGGCTCATTGCCGGCGTTCTCGCCTTTGCATTCGCCCGCCTTTACGGCGAGCCGCAGGTAGACCGGGCGATCGCTTTCGAGGACCAGATGGCGCAGGCCGCCGGCGAGACGCCGGAACCGGAGATCGTCAGCCGGGCCACGCAGGCGTCCATCGGCCTCGCCACCGGTGTGCTCGTCTACGGCGCCGCTCTCGGCGGGCTGTTTTCGCTGGTCTTTGCCTATGCCTACGGCCGGCTCGGCGCGCTCGGGCCGCGCGGCACCTCGGCGGTGCTCGCCGTGCTCGGCTTCGTGGCGGTGATCGTGGCGCCGGCGCTGAAATATCCCGCCAATCCGCCGGCGGTGGGCAATCCGGAAACCATCGGCTACCGCACCGAACTGTTCTTCATCATGATCGCGATCTCGATCGCCGCCATGGTTCTGGCGATAGGTCTGGCGCGGCGCCTGTGGACGCAGCACGGCCCCTGGAACGCCTCCATCCTTGCCGGGCTCGCCTTCCTGATCGTCTTTGCCATGGCAAAATACGCTCTGCCCGACATCAACGAGGTGCCGGAGCAGTTCTCTGCCACCGTGCTGTGGCAGTTCCGGGTGGTCTCGTTCGGCATCCAGGCGATCCTGTGGACGGTCATCGGCCTGGGATTCGGTGCGGTGGTGGAGCACGAACTGGCCGGACGTAGCCAGGTCGGATCGTTCGCGCGCCCGGCCGCGCCGTAGGCCGTGCTCGTACTTGCGGCATTCAAGAGTGTGAGACGCGCCGCAGCCCTTGCGGTTGCGGGTGTCGCGTTCGCCATTCTGCTTGCCGGGCTTGCGTCGCCTGCCTTCCCGCACAGTCTGCGCGCGGGACCGCCGGCGCCTGGCATTCCCTTGGAGAGCCTGGCCCACGGGCAGATGATGGTGGTCTCCCGCTATCGCAGCGAAATCCTCGACCTCGCCGACCGGCAGACGCATACGGACACCACCTTTCGCCGCCTGCTCAACTACGGCAACATCCAGTACGCCTATTGCCTGTGGGGGCTGATCCCCGGCAGTCTGACGGACGAGGACAGCCCCTTCAACGAATGCAGCCATGCCTATCTGGCAGCCGCCAAGGCGCTGCTCGCCCACATGGAGAAGATGCCGGCAGCTCGCCCCGATGCCGGCGAGCTGATCTCGCGCATCGATGCGGACATGGTTCGCGGAGGCGCCTCCTGGGTATTGTGCCAATATAGCGCAGAGCAATTCAGCACCGGGGAACTCGTCGCACCGCACTGGCACGATATCGTCTTTCATGCTCCGAGCCTGCTGACCTTCCTCGTCGTTCTCCTGGCTTTCATCACCGCGGTGACGATGATCGTACAAAGCCCTCCGCCCACAGATGAGCCGGGTAGCTGACGGCCGATCCAATTGCAGGTCATCCGACTGCCGGTGACGGGCCAGCTCCGACGCGCAGCAGTTCATGATCGAAGGTGAAGAGGAACAGGCCGAAGGCAGCGATCCAGCAAAGCGCCGCCAGCCCCGTCCAGTATGCCGCACCGCCCGGGAACAGCTCCGCCGTCAGGCGCGCCACCGAGCTAGCCGTTATCGAAACGAACATGGCTTTCGCTGCCGCCGGCTCGGCGAAAGCCTGGCCGCTATGCCTGCGCACCA
>JBARWP010000635.1:0-2556 GCA_049646905.1 Pseudaminobacter sp.
GTCCATCAGCGCTTCCGTCGCCCTTATCTCCTTGGCCACCGGCTCCATGGCGGCACGGCGCTGGGCCGCCTCGCGACGGCGATCGGCCTTGGAGGCCTTTTCGGCCTCGCGCCGCTCCCTGCGGTCGGCCGAGACGCCCGTCACCAGTTGGCGATAATCGTCCAGGTCGCCGTCATAGGGGTTCACCTGCCCATCCTTGACCAGCCAAAGCCGGTCGGCCGTCGCCTCCAGCAGATGCCGGTCGTGCGAAATCAGGATTACCGCACCGGGAAACTCGTTAAGCGCATGGATCAGCGATTCGCGACTGTCGATATCGAGATGGTTGGTCGGCTCGTCGAGGATGAACAGGTTCGGTCCGTCGAAGGCAGAAAGCCCCATCAGCAATCGCGCCTTCTCGCCACCGGAAAGGTCCTTGGCCGCGGTGTTCATCTTTTCCGTCGCCAGGCCGAACTGCGCCACGCGGGCACGCACCTTCGATTCCGGCGCCTCCGGCATCAACCGGCGCACATGCTCATAGGCATTTTCCTCAGGCCGCAGATCGTCAAGCTGGTGCTGGGCGAAGATGGAGACCTTCAGCCCCGGCGCAACGGTCATCGTGCCGCTTTCGGGTTTCAGCTTGCCGGCAAGAAGCTTGGCGAAGGTCGATTTGCCGTTGCCATTGGCCCCCAGCAAGGCGATGCGGTCGTCGGCATCGATGCGCAACGACATCTTTTTCAGGATCGGCTTGCCCGGCTCGTAGCCGACCTCGACCCGGTCGAGCGCCACGATGGGGGATGCCACGGTTTTTACCGGCTCAGGGAAATGGAACGGCCGCACATGATCGTCCACCAGTGCCGAGATCGGCTTCATGCGCTCCAGCGCCTTGATGCGTGACTGCGCCTGGCGCGCCTTGGAGGCCTTGGCGCGGAAACGATCGACGAAGGACTGCAGATGCTTGCGCGCCGCCTCCTGCTTGACGCGGCTCTTTTCCTGCAATTCGCGCTGTTCGGATAGCTGCCGCTCGAACTGGTCATAGCCGCCGCGCCAGAAGGTCAGCTTCTTCTGGTCGAGATGCACGATCGAGTTGACCGCGCGGTTGAGCAGGTCGCGATCGTGGCTGATGAGCAGCACCGTGTGCGGGTATTTCGCCACATAGGTTTCAAGCCACAGCGTGCCTTCGAGGTCGAGATAGTTGGTCGGCTCGTCCAGCAGCAGCAGATCGGGCTGCGAAAACAGCACCGCCGCTAGCGCGACCCGCATGCGCCAGCCACCGGAGAAGGAGGAGGCCGGCCGCTTCTGCGCCTCGTCGTCAAAGCCGAGGCCGGCGAGGATGGTAGCGGCACGCGCCTCGGCCGAATGCGCATCGATGTCGGCCAGCCTGATATGGATCTCGGCGATGCGATGCGGATCGGTCGCCGTCTTTTCCTCCTCAAGCAATGCCGCCCGCTCGGTGTCGGCCTTCAGCACGATATCGATCAGCGGCTCCTCGGTGCCCGGCGCCTCCTGCGCCACCTGGCCGATGCGCAGGCCTTTTGGCAGGCTGATCGAGCCTGTCTCGGAAGGCATGTCGCCGGTGATAGCCCGGAACAGCGTGGTCTTGCCGGTGCCATTGCGGCCGACGAGCCCCGCCTTCGTGCCCGCGGGCAGCGTCAGCGAAGCGTGGTCGAGCAACAGGCGCCCGGCGATGCGCAAGGAAAGGTCGTTGATCATCAGCATGTGGCGGCTTTTGCACCGGACGGTTGCGGATCGCAAGAGCCAGACCGCGTGATCGGCTGCCGGCGACCTTGTACCGAGGCATCGGGCACATATATTCCGCAGACCTTCCAATGGCCGCCTTGGTCAAACTCTCAGCGATTTTCCCCCATGCAGCCGATCATCTCCGTTTCGAACCTGTCGAAGACCTATGCCACTGGCTTTCGCGCGCTGAAGAACATCAATCTCGAAATCAATCGCGGCGAGATCTTCGCGCTGCTCGGCCCCAACGGTGCCGGCAAGACCACGCTGATCGGCATCATCTGCGGCCTCGTCAATCCGAGCGAAGGGAGGGTGATGGCCGACGGGCACGACATCATCCGCGACTACCGGCTGGCCCGTTCCCGCATCGGCCTGGTGCCGCAGGAACTGACCACGGATGCATTCGAAACCGTGTGGGCGACCGTCAGCTTCACGCGCGGCCTGTTCGGCAAGAAGGCGGACCCGGCCTATATCGAAAAAATCCTGCGCGACCTGTCGCTGTGGGACAAGAAGGACAGCAAGCTGATAACGCTTTCGGGCGGCATGAAACGCAGGGTCATGATCGCCAAGGCGCTGTCGCACGAGCCGCAAATCCTGTTTCTCGACGAGCCGACGGCCGGCGTGGACGTGGAGCTGCGGCGCGACATGTGGGAGGTCGTTCGCTCGCTGCGTAACACCGGCGTCACCATCATCCTGACCACCCACTATATCGAGGAAGCCGAGGAGATGGCCGACCGGGTGGGTGTCATCAGCCATGGCGAGATCATCCTGGTCGAGGACAAGGCCGAACTGATGCGCAAGCTCGGCCGCAAGCAGCTCACCTTGCAGCTCAGCGAACCGCTT
>JBARWP010000636.1:0-1515 GCA_049646905.1 Pseudaminobacter sp.
GCCTGCGGGTCGGCCTTGTCGATTTCCACGCCGTCGACCAACACCTTGCCGCTGTCGGGGTCGGAGCAGCGCAGGAGCAGCGAGAACACCGTGCTCTTGCCGGCCCCCGAGGGGCCGACGATCGCCACCGTCTCGCCCGGCTTCACCGTGAAGCTCAAGCCGTGCAGCGCCGGCTTGTCGGGCCGGGCCGGATAGGCGAAGGAAACGTCACGGAATTCGACCAGCCCCTTGGGCTCTGCCGGCAGGGGCTGAGGCTTGGCCGGTGCGGTGATGGCCGGGGTTTCGGCGAGGATCTCGGTCAGCCTCTCGGCCGCGCCTGCCGCCTGGCTCAGTTCTCCCCACACTTCCGAAAGCGCGCCGAGTGCACCGGCTGCAAAGACCGAATAGAGCAGGAACTGGCCGAGCGTCCCGGCCGATATGGTGCCTGCCAGCACGTCGCGCGAGCCGAACCACAGCACCGCCACCACCGAAGCGAAGATGGTGAAGATGGCAAAGAAGGTCAGGAACGAGCGGGCAAAGACCGATGCGCGCGCCGCCTTGAAAGCGACATCGACGGCCTGTGCAAAGCTATCCGTCACCAGTCTTTCATTGGTGAAGGCCTGCAGGATGCGCACGGCGCCGATCTGCTCGCTGGCATAGGCCGTGGCCTCGGCCAGCGTATCCTGTGCCGCGCGCGACTTGCGCCGCACGGAGCGGCCGAAGGCGACCAGCGGCAGCACGATCACGGGAATGGCGGCGATGACCAGCCCGGACAGCTTGGGGCTGGTGATCACCATCATGGCGACCGCGCCGAGGCCGAGAATGACGTTGCGCAGGGCAACGGAGGCGGTTGCGCCGACCGCTGATTTCACCTGCGTGGTATCTGCCGTGAGGCGCGAGATGATCTCGCCGGAATGCGCCGTGTCGAAGAAGGCGGGCGACAGCGCCGTCACATGCGAAAAGACGTCGCGGCGGATATCGGCGACAATGCGCTCGCCAAGCGTGATGACGAAGTAGTAGCGGCTGGCCGAGGCCAGCGCCAACACGGCGGCGATCACCACCAGCATGGCGAAATAATTGGCGATGAAACTTGAATCGGAATTGGAGAATCCGTGGTCGACCATGCGCCGCACGGCAATCGGCAGCGTCAGGGTCGTTGCCGCCGCCAGCACCAGCGAGATCAGGGCGCCGACGACCAGGATCCGGTAGCGCAGTATATAGGGGGAGAGGCGTCTCAGCGGCTTGAGCGAACGCCGGCGATTTTCCTGCGCGCTCCCTTCTGTTTTCGCCATGTCGCCGGTCCCTTCGGTCGCATGACGCGAAAGCGCCGCTGCGGCCTTGTGATTCAATTTCGCCTGATGTATACGCACGCCGACCGTTTTTGAAGCCGTGGCCCTTGAATAGCTGCGGCTTCGGGTTTTTCAAAAGGGGCGCATCGCCGCAGGCGCAAGCCGTGAGCCGCAGCGCGACAGCCAGGACCAGACCGATGAAGAGCGATATCCATCCCGACTACCACACCATCAAGGTCGTCATGAC
>JBARWP010000637.1:0-17125 GCA_049646905.1 Pseudaminobacter sp.
ACATTTCCTGCGCCTTCGCTCCTCGTATCCAGCCAGATGGCCTCACACCATTTCGACCAGATTAACAGGTCCTGACCCTAAGCGTGCGCCCAGTCCCAATAAAGCTCGCGCGCCTTCCGGGCGACCGGCCCCGGCTGCAGTTCGCGATCCTCGATCTTAATCACCGGCACGATCTTGGAATGGTTCCCCGTCGAGAAGATCTCGTCGGCTTCCAGGAACTCGCGCACCGACAGCGCCTTCTCGGTCGTCCGGAACCCGTAGTCGGCCAGCAGCGAGATCGCGCGCGCACGCGTTATGCCCGAAAGGAACGTCCCGTTCGCGGCCGGCGTGAAGAGATGGCCATCCTTGACCATGAAGATATTCGACGATGCCGTCTCGGCGACGTTGCCCAGCATGTCGAGCACAAGGGCATTGTCGAAGCCGCGCATCTTCGCCTCCAGGATCGCGCGGCCATTGTTGGGATAAAGACAACCGGCCTTGGCGTTGGTCGGCATGGTCTCGATGGTCGGGCGGCGGAACGGCGACACGGTCACCGAAAATCCCGACGGCGCGATCATCGGCGCTTCATAAAGGCACAGGCAGAAGCGCGTCGAAGACGGCTCGGCCGGAACGCCCATATAACCGCCATGCTCGGCCCAATACATCGGGCGGATATAGACGGCGGTGTTGCCGTCGAACTTCTTCAGCCCCTCCCAGGTCAGGCCGACGATCTCCTCCGGCGTCATCGTCGGCTTGAGCCCGAGCGCGATGGCCGAAGCGTTGACGCGCTGCGAGTGCAGATCGAGGTCCGGAGCTACCCCCTCGAACCAGCGGGCACCGTCGAACACGCTGGTGCCAAGCCACATGGCGTGGCTGCGTGGCCCGATCACCGCGACATTGCCCTCGTGCCAGTCGCCTTCGACAAAGGTCCAGGTCTTGGTTTGTGCGGGCGTGGAAAGTGACATGGAAGTGATCCGATCATGTGATGAGATTTCCATGGAAGACAGTTTGCGGCGCCCCGTCAACAGCCGTGGCGGGAGAATTGTTGATGCCACGCTCTTGCGGCCATAAGGTGCGTTGTCGGGTTTGCGGTGTGGAGGATTTGACGTTTCCGGAATGCGGCAGGGTATGCGCGTTCGGAAGCTTCGAAAGCACAAACCACATCAGGTCCAACAAGTTACCGGTGTATCTGAATCCGAAATTCGTTCCCGGTCTGGTTCCAAGATGATACGATTTTGGGGATTCGCCACACCGGCGCAATGACGCGCGAGAGGATTGATGCGCCGCACCGCCTATATATTCGATGCCTACGGCACGCTGTTTGACGTACACGCGGCCGTGCGCCGCCATTCCGCCAGGGTCGGTCCCGAAGCCCAGCTGCTTTCCGAAATCTGGCGCGCCAAGCAGCTCGAATATTCGTGGGTGCGTACCCTCATGGGCTCCTTCGTCGACTTCTGGCAGTTGACCGAGCAGGCCCTGGATTTCGCCTTCGCCAAGGTGCCGTCCGCCGATCCGCGATTGCGGCAGGACCTGCTCGACGCCTATTGGCGGCTGGATTGCTACCCGGAAGTGCCCGCCGTTCTGAAAGCGCTCAAGGCCGATGGCGCCCGCCTGGCGATCCTGTCGAACGGGTCGACCGCAATGCTGGAGGCCGCGGTGAAGTCGGCAGCGCTCGACCATGTGCTGGACGACGTCTTTTCCGTCGATGCGGTCAAGCGCTTCAAGACCGACCCTTCCGTCTACGACATGATCACCACCGCCTGGCGCCTCTATCCCGATGCGGTGTCGTTCCAGTCATCCAACCGCTGGGACGTCGCAGGCGCCGCGCGATTCGGATTCCGCACCGTGTGGATCAACCGCAGCAACCAGCCCGACGAATATCACGACCATCGGCCGGATCTCATCCTGCCGTCGCTTGACGGTCTGCTCACCGGCGGCTGATCGGATTTTCTGTTGCCGAAACGTCACAGGTGGATGGCGATCACATCTTCGCCTTGCTTTGTTCACCCTGCGGCCAGATTTGGAACCCCTATCGCTGTCGGACGTAATGGGAGGAACTGCATGCCGCTCACGCGGCGTTCACGCTTTTTTGTGATGTCGGCTTCTATGCATTTCGGCATCCCGGACTAGAAGGGCAACATGACTACAACCTCAAAGACACTCCCCCATTTCACCCGGCGCCGTTTTCTCGGCACGGCCGCAGCAGGCGCTGCCTCGATCGCCCTGTCGGCCTGCAGCACCGTTTCGCGCGGCCCCTATATCGACGGCCCGCGCGAGACCCCGCCGCTCAGCGTGGACCCCGCATTCGGCAGCTATGTCACCATGTATGGTCCGGTGATCGACGAAGGCTATGAAATTCCCGCCATTCCGATCCAAAAGGTCGACAAGCGCTTCTATCGCCAGATCGTGCAGGACCCCACCGGCGAGCGCCCCGGCACCGTGGTCGTCGATACGTCGAACCACTTCCTCTACCTCGTGCGCGAAGGCGGCGAAGCGATCCGCTATGGCGTCGGTCTCGGCCGCGCCGGCTTCGAATGGTCGGGCCGTGCGATCATCCAGTGGAAGCGCAAATGGCCGCGGTGGACACCGCCGGGCGACATGATCAAGCGCGACCCCAAGCTGGAAAAATACAGCGCTGCCAATGGCGGCATGGACCCGGGCCTGCTCAATCCGCTCGGCGCACGCGCGCTCTACATCTTCCAGAACGGCGAAGACACGCTCTACCGCGTGCATGGCTCGCCCGAATGGTTTTCGATCGGCAAGTCGGTTTCATCGGGCTGCGTGCGCCTGATGAACCAGGACATCATCGATCTTTACGATCGCGTCCCCAACAAGACGCCGATCCTTGTCACCGGCGGTCTCGGGGTCGCCTGACCCCGCTCGCCGGCTCCCCGCGAAGGGGCGCCTCAAAATCCCTTCTTGAGGCTCCCCAATATGCCGCGTACCAGTGCCCGGCCGACCTGTGATCCCACAGACCGCACCACGGACTTGATCGCCGCTTCCGCGACGGTCTGGCGGTTCGATGTGCGCGGCCGTGGCGCACGGCGCGTGGTGGGCCGTTCGTCTTCATCGTCGCCGAAGCCAGGGATAGTCCAGCGCGACCGGCCGTTGTCGCGGTCTACTTCCTGCTGGCGCGCCTGTTCTTCCGCCTTCTGTGCCTCAAGCGCCTTCTTCTGCAGAATCTCGAAGGCTGATTCCCGATCGATCGCCTCGTCATATTGGCCGGCGACAGGGCTTTCCGCGATCAGCTTCTGCCGTTCCTGCGGCGTTATCGGGCCGAGCCGCGATGACGGTGGGCGAATCAGCGTCCGCTGCACCATGGAGGGCACGCCCTTGGCCTCCAGCGTCGACACCAGCGCCTCGCCGGTGCCAAGCTGGGTAATCGTTTCGGCGCAGTTGAAATCCGGATTGGGCCGGAAGGTATCGGCGGCCGTCTTCACCGCCTTCTGCTCACGCGGCGTATAGGCGCGCAGAGCATGCTGGACGCGGTTGCCGAGCTGGGCAAGCACGGTTTCGGGCACGTCGAGCGGGTTCTGGGTGACGAAATAGACGCCCACGCCCTTCGAACGGATCAGCCGTACCACCTGCTCCACGCGGTCCACGAGCGCCTTGGGGGCGTCATCGAACAGAAGATGGGCCTCGTCGAAAAAGAAGACGAGCTTGGGCCGGTCGGGGTCGCCCACTTCCGGCAGCACCTCGAACAGTTCCGACATCAGCCACAGCAGGAATGTCGCATAGAGGCGCGGATTCATCATCAGCTTGTCTGCGGCAAGCACGTTGATGGCGCCGCGCCCGTCCCGCGTCGTGCGCATGAGATCGGGTATCTTCAAGGCCGGTTCGCCGAAGAAATTGTTGCCGCCCTGCTGTTCGAGCACCAGCAGCGAGCGCTGGATGGCCCCCACGGAGGGCTTGGTCACATTGCCGTAGCGCGCGCCGATCTCGTCGGCCCGGCTGGCGATATTGGCAAGCAGCGCCTGCAAATCCTTCATGTCCAGCAGAAGCAGGCCTTCCTCGTCGGCGATGCGGAAGGCGATGTTCATCACCCCTTCCTGCGCTT
Source organism: Pseudaminobacter sp. (assembly GCA_049646905.1). Lineage (GTDB taxonomy): Bacteria > Pseudomonadota > Alphaproteobacteria > Rhizobiales > Rhizobiaceae > Pseudaminobacter. The sequence continues at coordinate 4,037 of JBARWP010000637.1, forward strand.
CCGTGAGGTTCATCAGGCGCGACAACAGCAGCGGGCCCATCTCGGAGACTGTGGCGCGGATCGGGTGCCCCTGCTGGCCGAACAGGTCCCAGAAGATCACCGGGAATTCCTGGAATTCATAGGGATCGAGCTTGATCGTCTCGGCACGTGCGGTCAGGAAATCCTTGGCTTCGCCCATCATGGCGATGCCGGAAAGGTCGCCCTTGATGTCGGCGCAGAACACCGGCACGCCGGCATTGGAAAACCCTTCCGCCAATATCTGGAGGGTCACCGTCTTTCCGGTACCGGTCGCCCCTGTCACCAGCCCATGCCTGTTGCCGTATTTGAGCAGAAGCGCTTCCGCCCGTTGGTAGCTATCGTCCGGCTTGCGGCTGGCACCGATGAAAATGCTGTCGTCCTGCGCCATTCTGTTCCAGTCTCCGATATCGCTGGTTCGATCGCGATCACCGACAGTCTAGCAATTGTCGATAGCCGCCCACGCCGAAAGGTATAGTGGCGTGGTTGCACCGCCACAACGGCAATCGGATAAAATCGCGCTTGTCCGGTTGCGGTTCCGGCCGTCATTTGGCAATCCACCGCATGGGCCACAACGAATGTCTGATCGTTGTTGCATTGCGGTATCGGGCCGCTCGCCCTAGAGTTCTGTTCTGTGCCGATGCTGGCTTGAGAAAGGGATGCGGGATGGACGCGCAAACCATGCTTGGCGATGTGGAGTTTCCTGCCAGCGATCGGCAAAAATGGCTGGAGCTGGCACAGAAGGCCCTTGCCGGCGCCTCATTCGAGGAGGCCCTGGTTTCGCACACCGACGACGGCATCCGCATCGAACCGCTCTACGATCGTGCCGGGAAGCCGGACTACCTGCCGCGCCAGAACCCCCACGCGCCTTGGGTCATCGTGCAGCGAATCGACGATCCCGACCCTCGCCGTGCCAGGGCAATGGCCCAGGAAGAACTCGCACAGGGCGCGACCGGGCTTGCGCTGGTGTTCGAGGGCGCGCCCAATGCCTTTGGCTACGGTCTGCCGGCAACGGCCGAAGCGCTGGAAACGGTGCTTGAGGACATCGTGCTCAACCGGACCTATCTCAGGATCGACGTGCATCCGGCCAGCCGCGCCATGGCCGACTGGCTGGTCGCCATCCTCACCACGCGCCGGGCCGACCCGTCCAAGCTCAATCTTTCCTTCGGCATCGATCCCGCCGCAATTTTCGCGGGCACCGGGCGCCTGCGCATGTCGATCGAGGCCCTGCAGGCATCCATGCCGCAATCGCTCGCCCATTTCTTCGCGCTGGGCGTGCCGGGCGTGCTGCTGGAGGCCGACGGCCGCGTCCTGCACAATGCGGGGGCGACCGAAGCACAGGAACTCGGCCTCATGCTGGCCTCGGCCATAGCCCATCTGCGGCTGTTCGAGGAGGCGCGCCAGGCCCTTATCTATGCCGCGCCTCACATCGGCTTTTCGATCAGCGTCGATCAGGACCAGTTGCTGTCGATGGCCAAGATCCGAGCCCTGCGTACGCTTTGGGCGCGCATCCAGCAGGTTTGCTCCATCCCGCCCTCCCGCGCGACCATCCATGCCGAAACCTCCTACCGGATGATGACGGCCAAGGACCCGGAAACCAACATCCTGCGTACCACGCTTGCCGGTTTCGCCGCCGTTGCCGGCGGCGCGGATTCGCTTTCCATCCTGCCGCACACGATTGCCCACGGCCTGCCGGAGCAGTTCGCACGGCGGATTGCACGCAACACCCAGCTCATCATGGCAAGCGAGAGCCATATCGGTTTCGTCGCCGATCCCGCTTCCGGCTCGGGCGGCATCGAAGCGCTGACCGCCGCGCTGTGCGAAGAGGCCTGGCAGGAATTCCAGCGCATCGAGGCCGAGGGCGGCGCCTTGAACAGCCTCGTCAACGGCCGGATCCAGGAACGGGTCCTCGCCGCGAAAGACAAGCGCGCCGAGGCCTACCGGACCGGCAAGCGTGCTCTCGTCGGCACCACGATCTACCCGGTCAAGACGGAGCGGCCGGTCAAGACGATGAATGTCGAAAAGCGGATCGTGACGCCGATTGAGGGGGCGGCCTCCTGCCACAAGCTGCCTGCCGTCAGGATAGACGAGCTACTCGGAGCGAATGAATGATCCCGGATTTTTCAAAGATCGGATGGTCCGGCACCCTCTCGGGTTCATACCTCAAGGGGGCGGAAGTCTGGGAGACACCCGAAGGCATTTCCGTCAAGCATCGCTATGGCCCGGAAGACCTGGAAGGCCTGCCCTATCTCGACACCTATCCGGGCATCGCACCGTTCATCCGCGGCCCCTATCCGACCATGTATGTCCAGCAACCCTGGACCATCCGCCAATATGCCGGCTTCTCGACCGCCGAGGAGTCCAACGCCTTCTACCGGCGCAATCTCGCTGCCGGCCAGAAGGGGCTGTCGGTCGCCTTCGATCTGGCCACCCATCGCGGCTATGACAGCGACCATCCGCGCGTCGCCGGCGACGTCGGCATGGCCGGCGTTGCCATCGACTCCATTCTCGACATGCGCCAACTGTTCGACGGCATCCCCCTCGACCAGATGACTGTGTCGATGACCATGAACGGCGCCGTCCTGCCGATCCTGGCGCTCTATATCGTTGCGGCCGAAGAACAGGGCGTTGCGCAGAAGGACCTTGCCGGGACCATCCAGAACGACATCCTGAAGGAGTTCATGGTCCGCAACACCTATATCTATCCGCCGAAGCCCTCGATGCGGATCATTTCCGACATCTTTTCCTACACTTCGCGCCATATGCCGAAGTTCAACTCCATCTCCATTTCCGGCTATCACATGCAGGAGGCGGGAGCGACGGCCGACCTCGAGCTCGCCTATACGATCGCCGACGGCATCGAATATGCCCGCGCCGGGGTCGCTGCAGGTCTGGATATCGATAAATTTGCGCCGCGCCTCTCCTTCTTCTGGGCGATCGGCATGAATTTCTTCATGGAAGTGGCCAAGATGCGGGCGGCCCGCCTGATCTGGGCAGGCCTGATGCAGAAGAATTTTTCGCCGAAGAACCCGCGCTCGCTCTCATTGCGCACCCATTGCCAGACCTCCGGCTGGTCGCTGACCGCGCAGGACCCCTACAACAACATCATGCGCACCATGATCGAGGCGATGGCGGCCACCCAGGGCCACACCCAGTCGCTCCATACCAATTCCTTCGACGAGGCGCTTGCCCTGCCGACCGATCATTCGGCACGGATCGCCCGCAATACGCAGCTCATCCTGCAGCTTGAATCAGGCACGACACGCATTATCGACCCATGGGGCGGCTCGGCCTATGTCGAACGCCTGACGCATGATCTGGCGGCCCGCGCCCTGGCCCACATCGAGGAAGTCGAAAGCCTGGGCGGCATGGCCGCCGCGACGGAAAAGGGCATCCCCAAGCTGCGCATCGAGGAAGCCGCCGCCCGCACCCAGGCGCGCATCGATTCCGGCCAGCAGGCACTGATCGGCGTCAATGCCTACCAGCCCCAGCAGGATATCGAGATCGATGTCCTCAAGATCGACAATGCCGAGGTGCGCGCCCGCCAGCTTGCCAAGCTCCAGCAATTGAAGGGAACACGCGACGTGGCTGCGGTTGAAAGCGCGCTCGACGCGCTGACGCAGGCTGCGCATGCAGGCGAAAACCTGCTCGAATTCTCCATTCGCGCGGCGCGCGCCAATGCAACCGTAGGCGAGATCTCGCTGGCCTTGGAAAAGGCCTTCGGCCGCCATGTGGCAAGCGTGCGAACCATTTCCGGCGTTTACCGCAGCGAAATCGGCGAAAACGCCGCCGCCGACCGCGTGCAGGAGCAGATCGCCGCCTTCGAGAAGAAGGTCGGAGCAAGGCCGCGCATCCTCGTCGCCAAGATGGGACAGGACGGCCATGATCGCGGCCAGAAGGTCATCGCGACCGCATTTGCCGATCTCGGCTTCGACGTCACCGTCGGCGCGATGTTCCAGACGCCGGAGGAGATCGCCAGGATCGCCGTGGAAAACGACGTCCACATCGTTGGCGCTTCCTCGCTCGCCGCCGGCCACCTGACCCTGATCCCCGAACTGCGCGAGGCGCTGGACAAGCTTGGCCGCAAGGATGTCATGATCGTCGCCGGCGGCGTTATTCCCCCACAGGACTATGACGCGGTCCGCAAGGCCGGCGCCTCCGGAATCTTCCCTCCGGGAACCGTCATTCCCGAGGCGGCTGAAAAGCTTATGGAAGCGCTATTGGACAGCCACTGATCTATTATAATTCTTGTTGTAACGCAAGTTGGGCTGAGTTATAGTTATAATCTCTGTTGCAACTTGATGGAGCAGATCATGAATGTCGTTGTGCGGAAAATTGGAAATTCGGAAGGCGTGATCCTGCCGAAGGAAGTGCTCGACCGGCATAATTTGCGGGCGGGCGATACTCTTGTGCTTGTCGAAGACGGCCAGGAATTGCGGTTGCGGCCGGCCGAGGACGATCCCGAAGAGTTTGAACGCAAGATGAAGATCGCGCGCGAGCGCATGAAAAAATATGAGGTCGCCTACCGCGTTCTGGCGAAATGACGGACTTCCATTCGCGCAGCTTCATTGAAGCGCTACATGCCGAGCAATTGAGGCTTCACGGCGGTGCATCAGGAATTCGGGATGAGGGCCTGCTGGAATCGGCGCTCGCCCGTCCTTTGCAAAAGGAAGCGCATGGCGAGCCCGACCTCCATGAACTCGCGGCCGCCTACTTGTTCGGGATCGTCAAGAACCACCCTTTTGTCGATGGCAACAAACGTACCGGATTTGCGGCAGCCGACCTGTTTCTCTATTTCAACGGCTTCAGTATCGAGGCTGAACCGGAAGAGATCATCCATCTTGTGACAATGGTCGCAGCCGGCGAGATCGATGAGATCGGCGCGGCGTCGTTCCTGCGCGACCACACCGAGCAGGTGCAGGGCTAGCTCTCCTCACCCCTCGGCCGTCATCGCCGTGATTTCCCATTCCTTGCCGTTCACCACGGCAACATCGCCCACAGCCTTGCCGAACAGGGCCATTGCCATCGGCGAGACATGGGAAATCTTGCCCTTGGCAGCGTCCGCCTCGTCTTCGCCGACGATCTTCCAGCTTTTCTCCTTGCCGTCGTCATCTTCGATCGTGACGGTCATGCCGAAACGAACGACGGTGCTGCCCGGCTCGGGAATGGACACCTCCGCCGTCTCGCGGCGCGCTGTCCAGTAGCGCAGGTCGCGCGAAGCAAGGGCGATGCGCTCGCGGTTCGCCTCGCGTTCGGTCGTCGCCAGTTCCTCGCGCAAAGCGGCCAGTTCCGCCTCGATCGCAGCGAAGCCTTCCGGCGTCACCAGATTGCGGTATTGGCTGACCGGCCGCTCGCCGATATCGGCGAGCACGTTTTCATTGTCGTCTTCGCGTGTGAATGCCCTGCTCATCAGGGAAAGGTAGGGATCGGCGCGACCGCTGACAAGCCATTCACGGCAAAGGATCGCCTGCCACAATATTCCCCGCCTCGCGCAGGTTCGCGCCCTTCAGCTCAGCGCTGCAGACGGGCGCAGGCGGCCGACCTCGATGCCGTTCCAGTTGCGCAGGATCGGATTGGCAAACCCCGTCAGCCGCCCCGCCAGTGCCGCGTCGTTCACCAGAAGCCTCGCCAGCACAGCCGCCACCATGACCTCGGCCGCGCGCCCGGCCCCGTCATCGCATTTCAGCGCAATCCCCAGCCCCAGTTCCGGCAGCGCCGCGCAGAAGACGCCCTCGGCTCCGATCTTGACGAAAATCCGCCCCGGCGCGCTTTCCATCAGCTTCGTGTCGGCCCTGCCGCTGCCGGCGACATAGAACGGCGCGGCCATGCAGGCCTCCATCAGCCGCCTCGCCGCCCTGGCCCGCTCCGGCGCAAGGCCGATGCCGGTCGCCATGCGGGCAAAGCCATGCGCGATGCTTTTCAGCGGCACCGCATAGGTCGGAATGGAGCAGCCGTCGGTGCCGCGATTGTCGTCCCCATGGCGTGCGCCGGTCACCCCTTCCAGCGCCTCGCACACCATCTTCTGGCACTCATGCCCGGTTCTCACATAGCCGCGGTGGTCGATGCCCGAATGGCGACAGGCGCAGAGGAAACCCGAATGTTTTCCCGAACAATTGTTATGCAATGCCGTGGGCAAGCCGCCGCTGCGTGCCAGCTTCACCGTCGCGTCCTGCTGCGAGGGCCAGTGGGCGCCGCATTCCAGCGCATCGACATTGAGTCCTGCCCTCGCCAGCATGGCAGCGGCAAGCTCCACATGCGCCGCCTCACCGCTATGCGAGGCGCAGGCGAGCGCCAGTTCCCTGTCCCCGAAGCTATAGGCGTCGGCCGCACCGGTTTCGACCAGCGGCAGCGCCTGGATCGCCTTCACCGCGGAGCGGGGAAAGACCGGGAGTTCGATGTCGCCGATCGCCAGGACCACGCCGCCGTCGGCATCCACCACCGCGACGCGGCCGCGATGGATGCTCTCCACCACGTCGCCGCGCAGAACCTCGACAAGTGCCGTATCCGTCATTTCTCGCCCGAAACTTTCGCCTATCGGTCGGCCAGAATACCGGCCGACAAAAACCCGCCGTCAACGGCCAGCGTGTGGCCATTGACGTAACTCGATTCCGGCGAGAGGAGGAACGCGACCGCCGCCGCCACCTCCTCCGGCTCGCCATAGCGCGCCTGCGGAATGCCGTCGGTCCAGGCCCGCCGTTCTTCGGCCGAGTGCCGGCCGGAGGACGTTTCCAACTCCATCGGTCCCGGCGCCACGCAATTCACCCGCACGCCGCGGCTGCCATATTCCAGGGCCAGCACCTCGGTCATCAGTTTCACGGCCGCTTTCGAGGCACCATAGGCCAGATGGCCGCCATTGGCCCGTTGGCCTGAAACCGAGCCGATGGTCACGATCGACAGCGTCGCGCCCATGCGCTCAAGTGCGGCCTTGGCGGCAATGAAGGTGCCGACCAGATTGACGTCCAGCACCTCGCGCAACAGTTCGGCGCTGGTTTCCTCCGCCGACACGTCCCGCGTGATCGAGGCCGCGCTGACCAACCCGCCAATCAGGCCGAGCCGGTCCACCACCTCATCGAAGGCATCGGACAATTCGTCCTCATCGGTGACGTCGGCTTGAAGAAAAACCGCGTTCTCGTCCGCCAGCAGATCTTCCGCCGTCAGCAGTGCTTCCTCGTTGGCATCGATGATCGCCACCGGCCAGCCGTCGTCGAGCAGGCGCCTGGCAATCGCTAACCCGATCCCCGATGCGCCTCCCGTGACGACAGCCGAATGCTTCATCTGATGCGATCCAGGATGGAGACGTAATTCGCCACCGCAGCGCCGCCCATATTGAAGATGCCGCCGAGCTTCGCGCCCGGCACCTGGATGCCGCCGGCCTCGCCGGTAAGCTGCATTGCGGTCAGCACATGCATCGACACGCCCGTTGCGCCGATCGGATGCCCCTTCGATTTCAAGCCGCCCGAAGGATTGACCGGCAGCTTGCCATCCTTGGCCGTATAGCCTTCCAACGCAAGCTTGGCGCCCTCGCCGCGCTTTGCCAGGCCCATCGCCTCATATTCGATCAGCTCGGCGATGGTAAAGCAGTCATGCGTCTCGACGAAGGAGAGGTCTTCCAGCGTCACGCCGGCGGTTTTCAGGGCGCGCGCCCAGGCTTCCTCGCAGCCTTCGAACAGCAGGATGTCGCGCTTCGACATCGGCAGGAAATCCTGCACATGCTCGTTTGCCCGGAAAGCCACGGCCCGGCGCATGGCCAGCGCATTGGAGCTGTCCGTCAGCACCAGTGCCGCTGCCCCATCCGACACAAGCGAACAGTCCGTGCGCTTCAGCGGGCCGGCGACGAAGGGGTTCTTCTCGCTCTCGTGGCGGCAGAACTCATAGCCGAAATCCTTGCGCATCTGCGCATAGGGGTTCTCGACGCCGTTCTTGTGGTTCTTGGCGGCAATCATGGCGAGCGCGTCCGACTGGTCGCCATGGCGCTGGAAATAGGCATGGGCGATCTTGCCGAACACACCGGCAAAACCAGCTGGCGTATCGCCATCCTCGGGCAGGTAGGAGGCCTTGAGCAGGTTCTTGCCGATCTCCGGCCCCGGCGTCGTCGTCATCTGCTCGGCGCCGACCACCAGCACGGTACGCGCGGCCTTGGCATCGATCGCGCGGATGCCCTGGCGCACCGCGGCCGATCCGGTCGCGCAGGCATTTTCCACCCGCGTCGCCGGCTTGAAACGCAGGCGATCGTCGGTCTGCAGCACCAGGCTTGCGGTGAAATCCTGCGGGGAGAAACCAGCGTTGAAATGCCCAAGCACGATCTCGTCGACATTGTCGGGACCGATACCGGCATGGTCGAGCGCATCGGCCGCCACCCTGGTTATCAGGCCTTCCAGCGTTTCGCCTTCCAGCTTGCCGAAGCGCGAATGTGCCCAGCCGACGATGCATGCAGTCATGAAAACCTCCATCGGCAGGCGCGGATGCGTCATTTGCCGCTTCAATTCATTTCGCGAATTTCGACCCAACAATCAATCTTTTTGGGGTTGCGGTAAAGCGTCCGCCTCCATTCGGCCCGCCGCTGATTTTTGTTGATTGATTAGTCAATAAAAAATAAGCTCGCAGTCTGAGGAGAAGTGCCGTGCCCAAAGTCGGAATGGAGCCCATACGCCGCAAGGCGCTGATCGACGCCACGATCTCGGCCATCGGCGAGCGCGGCTCGCTCGACGTCACCATGTCGGAGATTGCCGGCCGTGCCGGCGTGTCCTCGGCGCTCGCGCATCACTATTTCGGCGCCAAGGACGACCTGCTCGAAGCGACGATGCGCCATCTGCTCACCGAGCTTTATTCCGATGCCCACGCAAGCCTGCGGGCCGCCAGGAGTCCACTCGATCGGGTCCGCGCCATCATTGCGGTGAACTTTTCCGACAAGCAGTTTCGCCCCGAGACCATCGCCGCCTGGCTCACCTTCTATGTGGCGGCGCAAAAGGCACCGGCGTTGCGGCGGCTGCTGCGCATCTATGCGCGCCGCCTGCATTCCAACCTGATGAGCGGCCTTGCCGCGCTGATGCCTCGCAGCGAGGCCGAGCACGTCGCGGAAGCGATCGCCGCCCTCATCGATGGCCTTTATATCCGCCGCGCCCTGCGTGACGGCACACCCAATGCGGCGAGCGCGGTCGCGCTGGTCGAAGATTACCTCAACACCAAGCTTTCTCAGCGCGAGCGGCAATCATGACCCGTCCGAACATATTGATCATCATGGTCGACCAGTTGAACGGGACATTCTTTCCCGACGGACCGGCCGACTTCCTGCACGCGCCACATCTGAACGCGCTGGCGGCGCGCTCCGCCCGCTTCCGCAACAACTACACCGCCTCGCCGCTTTGCGCCCCTGGTCGCGCCTCCTTCATGAGCGGGCAATTGCCCTCGCGCACCGAGGTCTATGACAATGCGGCCGAGTTCGCCTCCTCCATCCCGACCTTCGCGCATCATCTGCGGGCGGCCGGTTACCAGACCTGCCTCTCCGGCAAGATGCATTTCGTCGGCCCGGATCAGTTGCACGGCTTCGAGGAGCGGCTGACCACAGACATCTACCCGGCCGATTTCGGCTGGACGCCGGACTACCGCAAGCCGGGCGAGCGCATCGACTGGTGGTATCACAATCTGGGTTCCGTCACCGGCGCCGGCACCGCCGAGATCACCAACCAGATGGAATATGACGACGAGGTCGCCTTCCACGCCACGCAGAAGCTCTATGACCTGTCGCGCCAGTCCGACGATGCCGTCCGCCGCCCCTGGTGCCTGACGGTATCCTTCACCCACCCGCACGATCCCTACGTCGCGCGCCGGCAGTATTGGGACCTCTACGAAGATTGCCCCGCCCTGGAGCCGGAAGTCGGCTTCATCCCCTACGCCGATCAGGACCCGCATTCGCAGCGGCTTTATCTCGCCAGCGACTATGACAGCTTCGAGATCACGCCCGAGCAGGTACGCCGCTCACGGCAAGGCTATTTCGCCAATATCTCCTATCTCGACGACAAGGTCGGCGAACTGGTTTCGGTGCTCGAGCGCACCCGCCTACTGGACGACACGATCATCCTGTTCTGTTCCGACCATGGCGACATGCTGGGCGAACGCGGCTTGTGGTTCAAGATGAGCTTCTTCGAAGGCTCGGTGCGGGTGCCCTTGATGATTGCCGGCAAGGGCATCGCATCCGGCCTCATCGAGGCGCCGGTGTCCAACCTGGACATGTGCCCGACCCTTTGCGATCTCGCCGGCATCGACATGAGCGCGATCATGCCGTGGACGGACGGGCAGTCGCTGCTGCCGCTGATGCGGGGAGAAAGCCGCACCGCGCCGGTCCTCATGGAATACGCCGCCGAAGGCTCTTATGCCCCGCTCGTCGGTATCCGCGAGGGTCGCTACAAATTCATCCATTGCGAGATCGACCCGCCGCAACTGTTTGATCTGGAATCGGATCCGCAGGAACTGGTCAACCTCGCCGCCGATCCGGCCAACGCCGGGCTGATCGCAAGCTTCATGGACAAGGTCCGCGCGCGCTGGGACATGGCGGGCTTCGACGCCGCCGTGCGCCAGAGCCAGGCCCGCCGCTGGGTCGTCTATCCGGCGCTGCGCAACGGCGCCTACTACCCATGGGAGTTCCAGCCGCTGCAAAAGGCGTCGGAGCGCTACATGCGCAACCACATGGACCTCAACGTGCTCGAAGAGCAGAAGCGCTTTCCACGAGGAGAATGACATGATAACAGTCTGGGGCAGAGCGACATCTTCCAACGTGCAGACCGTCATGTGGGCATTGGCGGAACTCGACCTCCCTCATGAGCGGATCGATGCGGGCGGCCCCTTCGGCGGCCTCGATACGCTGGAATTTGCCGCCATGAATCCCAACCGGCTGGTGCCGGTTCTGCGCGACGGTGGCGAATATCTCTGGGAAAGCGCCTCGATCGTTCGCTATCTCGGCGCGCGCTATGGCTCGGAACAGTTCTGGCCGTCGGACCCGTTGGAGCGCGCCAAGCTCGACCAGTGGAGCGACTGGACGAAAACCACGCTGGTGCCGGCCTTCATCACCAATGTCTTCAAGCCGATCATTTCCAAGCGCCCCGGCGAGCGCGACGAAGCCACGATCCGCAACGGTGTCGCGGAACTCGCCGGCGTCATGCGCGTCTTTGACGAACGGCTTTCTGAGGCAGCCTATCTCGGCGGTGACGACCCTTGCTTTGCCGACATCGTCGCTGGCGTCCTGCTCTATCGCTATTTCACGCTCGAAATCGAGCGGGCCGACCTGCCGCATCTGGAAGCCTATTACGAGCGGCTGACAAGGCGTCCCACCTATGCGCGGCACGTGATGGTTTCCTACGATAGCATGAGGGCGAAATGACATCCGGCCTGGAGGCGGATTTCGTCATCGTCGGCTCCGGCTCGGCAGGCTCGGCCATGGCCTATCGCCTGTCCGAGGACGGCAAGCATTCGGTCATCGTCATCGAATATGGCGGCTCCGATTTCGGGCCGCTGATCCAGATGCCGTCGGCGCTCTCGATCCCGATGAATATGAGCCGCTATGACTGGGGCTTTTCCACCGAGCCCGAGCCGCATCTGGGCGGGCGCGTCCTTGTCACGCCGCGCGGCAAGGTCCTCGGCGGCTCCTCCTCGATCAACGGCATGGTCTATGTGCGCGGCCATGCGCGCGATTTCGACCACTGGGCCGAGGAAGGCGCTGCCGGCTGGAGCTATGCGGACGTGTTGCCCTATTTCAAGCGTATGGAACATTCGCATGGCGGCGAGGAAGGCTGGCGCGGCACCGCCGGACCTCTTCACGTCCAGCGCGGCACGCGCGTCAATCCGCTCTATGCCGCCTTCGCCGATGCCGGGCGTCAGGCCGGCTTCGAGTTGACCGACGACTATAACGGCTCCAAGCAGGAGGGCTTCGGCCCGATGGAGCAGACCATCCATCACGGCCGGCGCTGGTCTGCTGCCAATGCCTATCTGCGCCCTGCCCTCAAGCGGCGCAATGTGAGTCTTGTCAATGGCTTCGCCCGGCGCATTGTCATCGAGAATCAACGCGCCGTCGGCGTGGAGATCGAGACCCGCAAACAGATCCAAATCGTCAAGGCCCGGCGCGAGGTGATCGTCGCCGCTTCCTCCATCAACTCGCCCAAGCTCCTGATGCTGTCGGGCATCGGGCCTGCCGCGCAGTTGAGAGAGCACGGCATCGATGTGGTCGCCGACCGGCCCGGCGTCGGGCAGAACCTGCAGGATCATATGGAGCTCTATATCCAGCAGGAGGCGACCCAGCCGATCACGCTCTATTCGGTGCTCAACCCGTTTTCGAAGGCGCTCATCGGGGCACGCTGGCTGTTGTTCAAGTCGGGCCTCGGCGCCACCAATCATTTCGAGGCCGCTGCCTTCGTGCGCTCGAAACCCGGCGTCGACTATCCCGACATCCAGTATCATTTCCTGCCCGCCGCGATCCGCTATGACGGCAAGGCGGCAGCGAAGTCGCACGGCTTCCAGGCGCATGTCGGGCCGATGCGCTCGAAATCACGCGGCGCCGTCACCTTGCGCTCGCCCGATCCGTGGACAAAGCCGCAGATCCGCTTCAACTACATGTCGCATCCGGAAGATTGGGCGGATTTCCGCCACTGCATCCGCCTCACCCGCGAGATTTTCGGCCAGGCGGCGGTCGATCCCTTTCGCGGCAGGGAGATTTCACCGGGAAGCCACGTCCGGAGCGACGACCAGTTGGACGATTTCATCCGCCAGCACGCCGAGAGCGCCTTCCATCCCTGTGGCACCTGCCGCATGGGTCGCGCCGACGATCCGAAAAGCGTGGTCGATCCGGAGTGCCGCGTCATCGGCGTCGATGGCCTGCGCGTGGCGGATTCCTCGATATTCCCGCGCATCACCAACGGCAACCTCAACGGCCCCTCGATCATGACGGGCGAGAAGGCCGCCGACCACATCCTCGGCCGCACCCCGCTCCCACCATCCAACCACGAGCCATGGATCAACCCGCGCTGGCAGGCGAGTGACCGGTGAGTGGCGGAGCGACCGGTGAGTGGCGGGGCCTTACCCTCCCCC
>JBARWP010000638.1:0-3629 GCA_049646905.1 Pseudaminobacter sp.
GCGAACTTCCACATCGGGATCATGGCCGGGAAGTTGAATGGGGTGATGCCGGCCACCACGCCGAGCGGCTGGCGGATGGAATAGAGGTCGATGCCGGGGCCGGCGCCTTCCGTATATTCGCCCTTCATCAGATGTGGGATGCCGAGCGCGAATTCGACGACTTCGACGCCGCGCAGGATGTCGCCCTTGGCATCCGGAATGGTCTTGCCGTGTTCACGGGCGAGAAGCTCGGCCAGCGCGTCATTATCGCGTGCCACCAGTTCGAGGAACTTCATGAAGACGCGGGCGCGCCGCTGCGGGTTGGTTGCCGCCCAGGCCGGCTGCGCCGCCTTGGCATTGGCGACCGCTGCATCAAGCTCGGCCTTGGAGGCCAGCGCCACCTTGGCGCGCACCGTGCCGTCCAGCGGCTGGAAAACGTCTGCGTCCCGTCCGCTCGTGCCGGCGACGTGCTTGCCGCCGATGTAATGACCGTATTCGACCATGGCTTTCTCCCTGGGATGATGGTTGGGTTGTCGCATTCTCCCGCTTTGGGGCAGCCATTGCAACGCGAGAGCGAACGCACCCGTTGTGCAAAAAATCGTATACTGGCATGATCGCGCATTATTTGTCGCAAAAAGCATCGGGGGAGGGTTGCCGATGAACTGGGACGATGTGCGCATTTTCCTGGCGGTTGCCCGCGCCGGCCAGATTCTCGGCGCGTCACGCAGGCTGGAACTGAACCATGCCACGGTGTCGCGCCGGGTAGCGGCGCTCGAGGAATCGCTCAAGACGAAGCTGTTTCGCCGACTGACCACCGGCAGTGAGCTCACACCGGCAGGTGAGCGCTTTCTCGAGGTCGCCGAGCGCATGGAAGCTGACATGATCACCGCGCGTGCCGAGATATCGGGCGAAGGCGAGGAGATATCCGGTCCGGTGCGCATCGGGGCGCCCGATGGCTTCGGGGTAGCCTTCCTGGCGCCGCGGCTCGGCCGGCTGACGGCGCTTCATCGCGAGCTCAATATCCAGCTCGTGCCGGTGCCGCGCTCGTTCTCGCTGTCACGGCGCGAGGCCGATATCGCCATCACCGTCGAGCGGCCGACAGAAGGGCGGCTGGTTGCGGCCAAGCTGGTCGACTATACGCTGGGCCTGTTTGCCGCCCGCGCCTATGTCGAGCAGAACGGCCTGCCGCAGACGGTCTCCGAGCTTTCCCAGCATCAACTTGTCGGCTACGTGCCGGACCTGGTCGCCAGCCCCTCGCTCGACTATGCCGCCGAATTCAGTCCACGCTGGGATGCGCGGTTCTCGATCTCCTCCAGTCTCGGGCAGACGGAAGCCGTGCGCTGCGGTGCCGGCATCGGTATGCTGCACACTTTCATTGCCCGCTCCATTCCCGAACTGGTGCCGGTGCCGGCCGCCCGGCCGATCCGTCGCGCCTACTGGCTGGTCTATCATGAATCGATGCGCCCGCTGCGCCGCATCCAGACCGTGGCCGGCTACATCACCAAGGAGGTGGAGCGGGAGCGGGCCCTGTTTATCTGAACGCTTGACCGTTCGGCCTCGGTGAGGCATCGAACGCCGATCCCATCTGCCGCCCGAGTCGCGGCCCCATCATCCGGAGACGAAAATTGGCCGACGACATCACCGAAACCAGCCAGACCGTAGCCGCAGGCCAGCTTCGCGCCTTCATCGAGCGCGTCGAGCGCCTGGAGGAGGAAAAGCAGACCATTGCCGACGACATCAAGGAGGTCTTTGCCGAAATGAAAGGCACGGGATTCGGGTCGCCCCTAAAACTTGTCGCCTAGCAATTATATCAATGATTTATGTGGGCAACACTTCGTCGACTTAGACGACACGCCTTCTCCCCGAAATAGGAAATGACGACATGGCAGACGAAGTCACCGACAGCAGCCAAACCGTGGCAGCAGGCCAGCTCCGCGCATTCATTGAACGTATCGAGCGGCTCGAAGAAGAGAAGAAGACGATCGCCGACGATATCAAGGAGGTGTACGCTGAATGTAAGGGCACCGGATTCGACGTGAAGGCGGTCAGGCAGCTCGTCAGAATGCGCAAGCAGGATCAAGCTGAACGGCAAGAGGCCGAGGCGATCCTCGACCTCTACATGGCCGCTCTCGGGATGGCATGACCGCTACAAATCTAAGCGGATGAAAGCTCGGCGAAACGACGACATTTTTGGCCCCGCGGTAAAGCTGCGGGGTCGGCTTTTGGCGATCCATGGCACCTGCATTCGGCCATCGGAACCAATGTCATCCTCACGCAGGGCCAAGTCCGTACTGTTCGACTCAGGTCGATCCCATACTAGTTGTGCCGCAGCCTGGTTCTCCATCATACCGCTGTGCCTTCGAGACCCGCTAGCCGTTCAATAAGCCTCATCTCCTCGGGGTAGATTAGGTCGAGGCCTGCGCCCTGACTCATTTTCACCCGCCCACTGCGATGAACCAGGTCGAATTCCTCGAGCTCGTCATTGTTCCGAAGCCGGGTAGCTAGCTTCCGGATTAGCTTTGTGTCGTCGGCGCTGACGGCGGATTGCGCCTGGGGGCCGTCGACTTTCCGTGGCATATACCGTCCTTCCCTAAGCGCTTCGACATCGATCTCCGGGTGTTTCCTGAGCGCGGCGACCATGATGTCCAACTGCCTCTTCGCCTCGCGCCCCTTAGCGAGAACCTCCCGCAGAAGGGCTTGGTCATGAATGGAATCGATGCGGTCGATGATGTCGTCAGCCCTTCTCGACAGCGGCGTCGGCCGCTTTGGTCGGCCGGGGCGCTTCGACTCGGCGTCGCGAAGCTTGAGATATGTCATAAGGTCCCTATCACCGCGGATGGTCGTGGCGACCGGCCCCGACCATTCCGACCCGCTCCCGTCTAGACGGGAGCGGAAACGTACATACTGTTCGATGACGCGGGAATTCAGCTTCACGAAGTTGGGATTGAATATCTCCGGGTCCTGTCTCGCAGACTTGGCAAGCTTGGAAGCGCCACCGGATAGGATCTCGTCGCAGGCCTCGACGAGCCGTATCAGCGTTCCAACTCGTCGGAGATCGGACGCCCGTTTCGCATCCGCTTGGAGTCGATCCATCAGGGTGTCGGCAGTTGCCGCTTCAGATTCGGCTGCCTGGGTCATGCAACATGTCCGATCTGCGACGGCTTGGAGGTGTCCGCGAGAATCGCGCGAACTTCCGTACGAATGCCCTCAAGAGTGTCATGATCAAGCTGGATTGTCCCATCCAAGAGTTCCTGAAACTGGCTGGGTTCTGGGTATCGCTCGAGCAGGTGATCCCCGATCTCCAGGCAGGCGTCGGTCTCCTGACGGTCGGAAAGGGGAGCCATCAGCTCCGCCAGGTTGTTCGCGCGGAGCACCGCTTTCACCTGCTTCTTCATATTCGCCTCCACGCCCTGCGGGGTTTCCATGATCGATGCCGGTAGGATGCGCATCTCCCTGACCAGAGTGTGCATCAGCTCGAATTCATGGACCTCGGCGAAGCCGTAATCGAGGTCGGCGGGATCAAAGTGTGAACCGGCATGCAAAATTGACCCTCTAGCTGGGAGGATCGGCGTCCAAAATTGACCCCCCTCTTACAGTCGATCAGCACCCATCCGTTTGTGATTGCGAGCGGATGGAGAGGGGATGAAGTC
>JBARWP010000639.1:0-14234 GCA_049646905.1 Pseudaminobacter sp.
ATCCCCATGCCTGGCTGCAGCTCACCCTCGAGCGCCTTGCAGCCGGCTGGCCCAATCACGACATAGGCGCCCTCATGCCTTGGAACTATCCAACCCGCGCCTGAACGGCCTCAGCTTCGCGCTTACCGGTGATCCGCTGGCGTCTGATGAATTCATGAAGAGTTCCAGCGTTGCCATCTGGCGCGGGCCGGAATACAGGAATCCTGTGATGCGATCTGAGCGCGGTGACACGCTCGCGGGTCCAGCGATTGCCATGTCCCGTCACCAGGCCGTTTCGGTTGAGGATGCCGGCGACCAGATCGTCGCTGGCAATGAGCACCAGGTGCTGGACGGCTACTATGATATCGGCGGAGGTGGCATTGCGCTGACCTCGGCGCGCTTCGGCAAAAGCAGCTCAGAATGGACCCCGCCGATCCAATGGATCAGCAGCACGATCTCGGAGGTAGCGTCATCGATATCGGCGACGACCTCGCGTATGACCGTGCGCACGATGCGCTTCTTGAGCCTGGCATCCGTCGCCGGCGCCGACCAGACTGCCTGATGCAGCGTACTGCTCTCGCGATTGTGCAGAACCTGATGGGCTGACGACTGCCGCACATATAAGATCGCCTTGCGCTCCAGATGGTGCAGCCTGATCTTCTCATGCATCATGATCCGCGCCCTCCCGTTGCACGGCACGCGCGCCGTCGACGTGATCGAGGATCAGGCTGACCATCATCGGAGACGACGAGCTTCACGCCACGCAGGCCGCGGCGCGTCAGTTTGCGCAGGAACTCCGTCCAGATCGGCTCGTCCTCCGACGTTCCGATCTCCATGCCCAGAACCTCGCGCCGACCGCAGGTGCACCAACGCGACCCACTGTCCTTCAAACCGAAAGACAGATATATTTCATTTCGAGAAACTCTTCCGCGCCATGACGTCCACCCTCTCGGCCAAGGCCTGACTGCTTGATCCCTCCGAATGGAGCAACCTCTGTAGAGATCAGCCCGGTGTTTACGCCCACGATACCGTATTCGAGAGCCTCCTGGACCCGCGTGATCGTTCGGACGTCCTGAGAATAGAAATAGCAGGCAAGCCCGAAAATCGTGTCGTTCGCCAGTCCAATAACTTCGTCGATCGTGTCAAATCTGAAAAGCGGAGCCAGGGGCCCGAACGTCTCCTCTGAAGAAATCGTCATCTCGGGCGTCACGCCCGTTAGTACGGTAGGCTCAAAGAATGATTTTCCGTGGGCATGACGCTTTCCTCCCAGCAAGACCTGAGCGCCCTTCGCGCAGGCATCCGCTATATGTTCCTCGACCTTCTCTACTGCGGCCTGATTGATCAGCGGGCCGAAATCCACGGCATCGCCCAGGCCATCGCCGACGGTCGTCTTTGCGACCGCCCTAGCCAGTTTTTCGGCGAAGGTGTCGTAGACCTTCGCCTGTACATAAATCCTGTTGGCGCAGACGCAGGTCTGGCCGTTATTCCGGAATTTTGAGGCCATGGCGCCGGCGACCGCTGCGTCGAGATCGGCATCGTCGAAAACAATGAACGGCGCGTTTCCGCCGAGTTCCATGGAGCATTTCATGATTTGGTCGGACGCCTGGCGCAGCAGAATCCTTCCCACCTCCGTCGATCCTGTAAATGTCAGCTTCCTGACCGCGGCATTCTCGCAGAACTCCTTACCGATGTCGGACGATCTCTTCGAGGTGATGACTGACAGAACGCCCTTGGGCAACCCTGCCCGATCGCCCAGTAAGGCCAGTGCCAGCGCGGAGAGAGGCGTTTCCGCAGCCGGGCGCGCGACGAACGAGCAACCCACCGCCAGCGCCGGTCCGCATTTTCTCGTGATCATCGCGTTGGGAAAATTCCATGGGGTGATCGACGCGACGACACCAATCGGCTGTTTGATGACTGTGATGCGCTTGTCACTCAAGTGACCCGGTATGGTCTCACCGTAGATGCGCTTGGCTTCTTCCCCAAACCACTCGATGAAGGAAGCCCCGTAATTTATCTCGCCCCTCGCTTCAGCGAGCGGCTTTCCCATCTCCGCCGTAAGGATCAGAGCAAGGTCTTCCCGATTTTCCAGGATCAATTCGTACCAGCGGCGTAGAACCACAGAACGATCTCGCGCGGAACGTGCCGCCCAGTCTTTCTGGACCTTTTCGGCAGCGGCAATCGCCCGCGCAGTCTCAGCCCGCCCAAGATCTGGAACCTCGCAGATTACATCGCCGCGCGATGGATTCGTGACAGGGAAGCTGCCCCCATCGTCAGCGTCTACCCATTCGCCTGCAACAAAGGCTTTCTTGACAAGAAGGCTGGGGTCCTGGAGCCGTGAGGCCAGCTCTGCTGCCGAACTTTTCATTGCGCACTCCCCGATTGCCGTTTTCTCTGATCTGGAGCAGACGGCGCGTCGTACTCGTTATGTGCATCGCGCTGCCACCGCTCTTTAAGCTTGGCGCGATGCCACTTGGAGCGATATCCGCGAACGAGTTGTCTTGGGAACTTGACTTCGGCGTCGAGCACCGCTGCGGCGCCCCAGGCCCAATTTGGGTCCACCAGCATTGCGCGGGCAAGCGCGACAAAGTCGGCATCTCCTGCCGCAACAATATTTTCCGCATGGCGGGGGTCGAAGATCATGCCCATTGCCATGGTCGGTATCGCCGCCTCGCGGCGTATCTGGGACGAGAACCCAACCTGATGTCCCTCGCCCAGAGTTATGTCCTGCTTGAGAGAGAGCCCCCCCGACGACACGGCAATGACATCGCACCCTAAATCCTTCAGTCTGCGGCAGAATACGACCGACTGTTTCGGATCCCAGCCGCCGTCTACCCAGTCGGTCGCGGAGATTCGGACCGAGATAGGAAGGTGTGCTGGCCAAGCTGCCCGCACAGCTTGGAAGACCTCGAGCGGGTAGCGCATTCTATTTTCAAGGCTGCCACCGTACTCGTCGGTGCGCTCGTTGCTGAGCGGCGAAAGAAATTGGTGCATCAGGTAACCATGCGCTGCCACGAATTCCAGGAATTGGGCGCCGCTCCGGGCGGCCCTCTGCGTAGCGTCGACATGTGCGTCGAGTATCCGCCGCATCCCATATTGGTCGAGCGGCTCAGGTGCCGGCCAGCCCGGCGCGCGGGGTTGTGCAGAGCAGCTTACGGTCGGCCACGGCTCTTCGTCCGGCCGAAGAAATTCTGGAGCACGCGACTGAGCGCCACCGGCTTCTGGAACCCGCGTTGAGCCCTTGCGGCCGGTATGCCCGATCTGTACGCCGAAATGGGCTGAACCATACATGTTGCAGAACCTTATGACACGCTCAAGCGCGCGCTCGTTTTCATCCGAGTAAAGCCCAAGACAAGCATGCGTGACCCGGCCGCGCCGTTCAACATGTGCTGCCTCAGAGATGATCAGCCCAACGCCCGAAATAGCGAAACGGCCATAATGCATCAGGTGATAGTCGGAAGCGCAACCGTCATTTGCGCTGTACATGTCCATAGGCCCGACAACGATCCGGTTGTCGAACGAAATGCTCCTCAGTTTAAATGGCTCGAACAGTGCACTAGGCATGGTATGACCTGCGATGGATTGAGTGGCGTTTACGGGCGATCGGGATCAGAAAGAGCATCCGAGCGTCAGCGAATATGATCCGGGTCTATCGTCGGCACTTGGCCTTTCAGCCGATTTCGCGCCACGACCATCCGGTGTACTTCGCTTGGCCCTTCCACGATGCGCCAATAGCGCGCCATCCGGTAGAAGAACTCGATTGGCATCTCCTTGGCGAGACCCATCCCGCCGTGAGCCTGGATCGTCCAGTCGGCGACCTTAGCCGCCATTTCGGTGGCCTTGACCTTCAGCATGGACGCTTCGTAGCGGACGTCCCGGATGCCGTTGTCAATCTTCCAAGCGGCGTGATAGCACATCAACCGGACTGCATGGATTTCGGCCTGCGCGTCCGCAATCCACCATTGGATCGCCTGTCTGTCTGCCAATTTTGCGCCGAACGTCTCTCTGTTGTTGGCCTGCGCGACGAGAAGGGACAAAAGTCTTTCGGACGCCGCCAGGCTTCGGATCGCAATTTCAATGCGGCGGACACTGAAGCGATTTTGCAGTTCCTTGAAGGCCCCTCCGACCTTACCCAGGACGTGTAATTCCTGAAGTTCGACATTCTCGAAACTTATCTCGCAAGGGCGGTCAGCGCCCATCGTGGCAATGCGCCGTTCGATTGTAACTCCGGGAGCGTTGCGATCGACCAAGAACGCCGACACGCCTTCTCCTGGCTTCGTTCCCGAATCGGTCCGGGCCAGTACGATTATAAAATCGCACCAGTCGGCGCGGCTGACCCAGGTTTTCCGGCCGTTCAACAACCAGCCGTTTGCCGTCCTGGTCGCCTTCGTGCGAATGTTGGAGGCATCAGCGCCGGCGCCTGGCTCCGATACAGCCAAGCAAGATGAGATTTCCCCACGCGCATAAGGTTCGAGGTAAAGTTCCCGCTGTTCCGGCGTACAGACCGCCATCATCCAGTGCAGGTTCGGAGAGTCGGGTGGCAGGATGAAGGGAACGAGGCAGCGATGCGTTTCTTCCAGCACCATGTTCTTTCCAAGGACGCCGATATCCACACCTCCCAGTTCCGCCGGAACGTCAAGGCCCCACAGCCCAAGTTCACGGGCGCGGGTCGATAGGTGCTGGTATTTCTCGACCGAAATAATTCCGTCTGGATCGAAGACGTGATGGGCGCCGGGCGCCGGCCGGTAAGGAACCGTGTCCATACCGCGCTTCATTTCATTCTCGATCGCCTCACGTTCTAGAGGCATCAGTTCCTCCTCGGTGAAGCGCCGCGCAGTCTCCTGCAGCATCCTCAACTCAAGCGGTAATCTAAAATCCATGATCGGTCTCCTTCGCCTCAGTCCAGAGTGATTTTTGTCGTTGCCGGACGGCTTGCGGCCCCAAGAGAGGGTGCCATGCGCCGCACTGCGACTGTGCTATGGGACATTTTGATCGCCGATCCGATCACGCGGATCTTTCCGGTCTGTGGGCTTGTCTGCTCCACAAGCATCCCACGCGCCGACGTCAGCGGATGCTCGACGGCTTCCGACAGCTTGGATACCGCAGCGGCCGGCACTCCAGCAGCTTGCAGGGATGTCACGGCTTCGCCACGCGTGCGTGCGCTGACCCATTCACTGACGATAGCTTCGACGGCATCGACATGGCCGAGTCGATCAGCCGCGGCCGCAAACTGGGTATCCGTCGCGAGGCTCTCGTTGCCGATCGCCTTCGCCAAAGATGTCCACTGGGCGTCATTCTCAACAGCGACGGCAATGTAACCGTCCCGAGCCTTGAAACAATTGTGCGGGGCATGATGCACATGCCGATTCCCCTGCCGGGACGGGACATGCCCTCTCCTGAACAGGGGCGGCCACTGGAGTTGCGTCATCCACAAACCAACGTCAAACAAGGATGCATCTACGGCCTGCCCCTTGCCGCTGCGCTCGCGTGCAATCAGCGCGGTCAGGACACCGGCGGTACCACTCAGTGCGGACAGAAGATCGACGATCGACAAAGCGACCTTTGTGGGATTCTTATGCGCCGCGCCGGTCAGGCTCATGATCCCGGTTACCGCTTGGATTACGCTGTCGAATGATTTGTGTCCAGCTTTGGGTCCCGTGCCGCCGTAGCCGCTAATCGAGCAGTAAATCAGGCCATGGTTGGCTTCGATCAGCTCGGCAGACGTGCCGATCCCGGCAAACGGCGTCTCGCCAACATTCGTGACGACGACATCTGCCTCAAGCAGCAAGTTGCGAAACCTGTCGCGCTGCTCGCCAAGGCTCAAATCCAGCGTGAGCCCGTCCTTGTCCGTGTTGTTGAGGTAGTAGAGATAGCTGGTTCCCGCGATCTGCTGTCCCATGCGCCGGGTTCGCTCGCCCAGCGGAGGCTCGATCTTGAGCACATGAGCGCCCAGCATGCCTAGAATGCGCCCGGTCATCGGACCTGCGGTCAGGATGCCTATGTCAACGACCTCGATGCCGTGAAGCGGACCCACGGTCGGGTTGTCCGGGTTGCCGCCTGCGAAAGGAAATCTCTTTCCCGTCCAGTGCGCCGCTTCGCTTTCCTGATCAAGCTCAGGCACCTGCCCCCAGCGCCAGGTCGGTGAATGGCTGAGCCTGAAGGGTGTGCGCGCTGCCGCGGTGCCCTCGCGACGCTCGACGATCCTATGTTGCGCGTGCGGCTCGTTTACCGCCTGCTCCAGCGACATTACCGGACCGACTGGAACTCCGACGGCCTCCAGCTTGGCGATGACATCAACAGTGTCAACGGCACGGGACCATTCTTCGATAGCAGCGTCCAAAGCCTCAGAGTTGTTGACGCGATCCGGCGTAGTCAGGAAGCGGGGGTCATCGACAAGCTGCGGGCAGTTCGCAACGCGCGCCAACCGTTGCCATTGTTCTTCACCCACCGTAGAGATGACGACCCATCCGTCGCGGGTGCGGTAGACGTTCCAGGGCGCGGTCAGGGTATGTCCGTTGCCGACACGTTCGTATTCCTTGCCGGACAAAAGGTATCCTGGGATCAGCGTACCTTGAAGCGCTATGACCGCATCGAACTCGCTCTGGTCGATCAACTGGCCTCGTCCGGTCCTCATTCGGTAGTAGATTGCGGCAAGAACGCCGATCAGACCGTAGAACGCGCCGCTGTACGTAGCGATGGGAACTCCGGCCGCGAGCGGGCCGTCGTCTTCCTCTCCATTCGTTGAGAGGACGCCCGCCAGCCCCTGAACCGTGATTTCAGATCCGACAATATCGGCGTAGGGCCCGGTCAGCCCGTAGGCGGACACGCAGCAGCGGATCAGCGATGGCTCGTTGCCCATGCCATCGAGAAGGCCCAAGCGCTCCACTATGTGGTGGGTTTCCCAGTCGGTAAGCAAGACGTCGGCATCGGAAAGCAAGCCAAGAAAAGCGGCTCGACCCGCCGCGCTCTCGAGGTCGACGGCAAGGCTTCGCTTGCCACGCATGACCGTCTCGAAGGTGTCGCCGGGAGCAAAATCGTCAAGGCCGCCGCCGACAGACCTGAGCGGGTGGCCCCGTGTTGGTTCAACCAGCACGACCTCGGCTCCCAGCTCGGCGAGAAGCCGTCCGAGAAAGCACGCTCCGCCAAGGCGGACGGTCAATTCGATAACGCGCAGACCAGCCAGCGCATAAGGGTTAGGGGACATGGCGCCTTAGTCTCTCCACTGCAATTCGGCAATCGACGTCGGCGCAGCAATGGCGGCCAGAGCCGCGGCACGCTCGCGCAGTCCCCGCCCTCGCAGATGTGCGGCGCCGTATTCCGTGATGACCACGTCCACGTCGGTGCGGGGCGTTGTGACGCCGGCCCCGAAGTCAAGTTGACGGACGATCCGGGCGTGCTTCCCGTCGCGCGACGTTGCCGTGATTGCCAGGATTGACAGCCCGTTCTCCGACATCGCGGCGCCGCGTATGAAGTCGAGCTGGCCGCCCGTGCCCGAGATGGGCCTGCCCTTCACTGTTTCGGCGTTGGCCTGTCCGGAAAGATCGATCTGCAGCGCACTGTTGATGGCGACAAAAGGTGAAAAGGTTCGCAGCGTGTCGCTGTTGTGGGTGTATTCGACCGGATGGACGTGGACAGCCCGGTTGGAGCGGGCGAAGTCATAAACAGCCTGGCCGCCAAAAAAGGCGCCGGTTGTAATTGCGCCGTCCTTTTCATCCAGCGCACCGGACTGTGCGAGGCCGATGACCCCTTCAGACAGCACGCCAGCATGCACACGGATGCGGCGTCGCGCTTTAAGGGCCTCCAGCATGGCTTCGGCCATGCCTCCCATGCCGATCTGTACGGTAGCGCCGTCGGGAATGAATTCGAGGACATTCTCGGCGACTGCACGTTCGGCGTCGGTGGGCTGACTTTTGCGGGCAACAGGGATCGGGTGGTCCGCGCGGACAAAGAAATCGATCTCGGACGAGTGGATCAGGCTGTCTCCGAACGTCCAGGGCATATTCTCGTTGACTTCGGCGATGACGATCCGGGCCTCCCGGGCAGCGGAACGGTGATAGAGCATGCCGATCCCGAAAGAGCACCAGCCATCCTTATCGGGCGGAGAAACAGATATGATCGCCACGTCCGGCTTCAAGGGGCCGGCCAGAAGTGACGGAATATAAGACAGGTGCGCAGGCACGACATCCACATTGCCGGTCGTGATCGCATCGCTGACTTCGGGACTTCCGCGAAAGCTCTTGATCTCGATGCCTGAGGGACTTGCACTGCAATAGGGAGGCCGGGGGCCCATCAGGCTGGTGATCACCTTGGCCCGTTCGATATGATCGAACCGGGTGGTGAGCGCGGCCATCATGGAGTCCGGGTGGGCCGGCCCACCCGCTATATAGACAGATGCGCCAGCCAGGATGGAGGACACAGCCTCGTCCGGATCAACCCATCGCGGCGCCCGCACAGGCCGTGTTGTTTCAGCCGACACGGGTAATGCCCCCATTGACGCTGAGCACTTGGCCGTTGATGTAGCCGGCATTCTCCGACACGAAGTACATCACGGCGCCGGCGATATCCTCCGGCCGCCCGATCCTGCCGGAAGGATTTGCCTTCATCCGGCGCTCGATCTGATCTTCTGATAGGACCGCGCGCAATAACGGGGTGTCGGTCGTACCGGGACAAACGACGTTGACGGTGACACCGGCGCGGGCAACTTCGGCCGACAAGGACTTGCTGAAGCCGATGACAGCCGCCTTCGCACCTGCATAGACGGCTTCCCTGGGTGTACCGACCCGCGCGGCATCGGAGCCGATGTTTACGATTCGGCCCCACCCGCGTTGCTGCATCTCCGGAAGCATCGCCCGACATAGATTGAGGACGCCGACGTAATTGATTGCAATTATGCGGGAGTATTCGTCCTCCGGCATCTCGATAAACGGCTTGTTCGGCGACCATCCGGCACAGTTCACCAGGATTTCAACTGCGCCCAACTCCTTCGCGACGCGGCCTACGGCGGCCTCGACTGCAGACCCGACCGTGATGTCGCACTTCACCAGCAGAAGATTGGCGCCATCTTCGCCGAGCGCTGCCTGCGCGCTTGCAAGGTTTTCCTCGCTGATGTCGAGCAGGGCAACTTTATGGCCCTGTTCGAGGATCTGGCGAACGATCTCCAGTCCGATACCGCGCGCGCCGCCGGCTACAACTGCGACGCGCTGGATGAATTGACGGGGAGCGATGGCGTTCATCAGTTACCCCGAAACTGCGCAGGGCGCTTTTCGAGGAAGGCACTCATGCCTTCGCGGCGATCTTCCGTCATGAAGGCGGACGAACAGAGTTGAAGCTCGTATCTCAACGAGGACTCCAAATCCGTGCTCATGCCTACATTGACCAACTCCTTAAGCCAGGCGAGGGACAGCGGCGCTCGCGTCGCCATCTTGTCGGCCATCGCAATAGCGGCGTCCAACACGCTGCCCTCGTGGATAAGATGGTTGACCAAGTTTATACGGTAGGCCTCGGCGGCGTCTATATAATCGCAGGTGAAGAGCAACTCTTTCGCTTGTGCCGGGCCGACCAGGCGCGGCAGACGCTGCGAACCGCCGGCACCTGGGACAGAGCCGATCTTAGCGCTGGTAATGCCGAAAACCGCGTTCGGCGCTGCCAAGCGGATGTCGCACATCAGGGCAAGTTCCAACCCGCCGGTGATGCAGTATCCGTTGATTGCCGCGATGATCGGAAAGGCGGAGCCCTCGATCACGGTACCGAGCTTGCGGAACTCTCCGGCATAGCGGAGGGCGTCGCGCGGCGTCGTAGCCTTTAGAGCTTCATTCAGATCAGCCCCCGTCGAGAAGGCCTTCTCCGAGCCGGTGAGGACGACTGCGCGAACTGTTCCCGCGTCCTCAAAGTCAACGACGGCACGCCCGATCGCACGAAGGAGATCGAGCGAAAGAGCGTTATGCTTTTCAGGGCGATTTAGCTGGATAATGCCGGCTGCACCCCGAGTTTCTACTTTGACCACATCCGATGTCACATCAATCTCCAATTGATTACGGCGCGGGCGCGCCAAAAGACAGTCCCCCAACCCTTATTGGTCCCGGACACGAAACTTCCGGTAGTCGGGCTTGCGCTTCTCAGCAAAGGCAAGCGAGCCTTCCCGCTGCTCAGGCGAACCATAGATCAAGGTCAGTATTTCTGCGCCATCGACAAACGAGGGCCACATCGCGTCAACTGCGCTGTTGAGGCTGAGCTTAGCGATCCGCAGCGATTGCGGGCTCTTGTCAAGTATATCGTCGCACATAGCCTGAACGGCGGCTTCAAGCTCGGGTTCGGGCACCACCTTGTTAACAAGACCGACCTTCAGCGCCTCATCAGCGCTGAGAAGGCGGCAAGTGTAGATCATCTCGCGGGCAAGCTTCTCGCCAACAACGCGCGGGAGTATCTGGGTCGCCCCCCAAATGGGCACCATGCCGACTTTTGGTCCCACCTGGCCGAATTTCCCCGTATCGGCGGAAATCGTCAGATCGCACATCAGGTGCAATTCGTGTCCCGCTCCCACACAGTAGCCGCGTACGGCCGCAATAATTGGTTTGCCGCAGTTGCGCATGGCATTTCCCAGCGTCAGGATGCGCTGCAGATGGCGCCGCCCCCCAGCAAATGTCTGTACGCTTTGTGATTTGACGTCTCCGCCCGACGAGAATGCCCGCGGACCGGTACCCTGCAGCACGATCACACCGACAGACCCGTCTTCGGAAGCCTCGAGCATCGCCCGACCCAATTCCTCATACGTATTGGTGCGGAGTGCATTCATGACTTCTGGGCGATTGATCGTTATACGCGCCACGTGATCACGAACATCATACAGAATATCTTCGTACTTATTTTCCTTGGACATCAAACCGAATCTTTCTTAGAAATTATTACTACTGGTCGAGTACAAAAACGGGCAAAGCAATCCCGCCGGGACGCTCTTCAAACTGAACACGGACCCGCTGGCCGATCTTCACGTCCACGCCCCCATCGACGACATTGGAGAACATGCGCGGGCCCTCATCCAACTGGATCATGCACACATTGTAGGGAACCCGACCTTCGAAGGAGGGATGGTATGCGCGACGAAAGATCATGTATGTATAGATCTCACCGTTGCCGCTGACCTTGCGCCACTCGTAGTCAGGCGACAAGCAAATGGGGCATACTCGAGAAATCGGATAACGAAAAGCATTCGACTCCTGGCAATACTGAAGCCGTAACTCTCCCGCTGCGGTACCTTCCCAGAAGGGACGGTTCAGATCGGTTACTTTGGGTTGAAGAAAATCGACCATGGCTATTTCCCCAATATTAGGCAGCTAGATGTATTGAGGGTCATACCTCGCCCCGTAACCAGACAAGTTTCCGCCCCCTGAACCTGCCGCGCGCCACATTCACCGCGGATCTGCCGCACACCTTCGACGATATGCAGCCAGCCTTGCAGATAAGCTTCCGACAGGTTGCCGCCTGCCGTGTTCACGGGGAGTTCGCCCCCGATCGAGATCCGCTTCCCCTTGTCGATGAATTCTCCAGCCTCTCCCTCACCGCAGAATCCGGCGTGCTCCAACCAGAACAACACGGCAACGGTGAAGTTGTCATAGAGCTGTGCGACATCGATCTCCTTCGGACCGATGCCAGCCATTCGGTATGCGCGAGACACGCAATCGGCCTGATGCGGAAGATACCACCAGTCCTTGTGGCCAAGCATTTGAAGCGTATGGCCCTGGCCCATACCAAGAATGGAGACCGGCCGGTTCTTGCCGTCAGCGGCACGTTCCGGCGTCGTGACGATCACCGCCGCCGCCCCATCCGTTATGAGACAGCAATCAAACAAATGTAGCGGATCGACGATCATCCGTGAGTTCTGATGGTCTTCGAGCGTCAGCGGCTTCTTCATGTATGCGTTCGGATTGAGCAAGGCATGCTTGCGCATCGTTACGGCCACATGGCCGAGTTGCTCTGACGTAGTCCCGTAAAGCGACATATGACGACGCGCGCCGAGTGCGCTGTTGGCGGTGTTGCCAAACATTCCCCACATGCCCCAGGGCTCATCGCCGCCATAGGACGTGTCGAATTTGCTCCCGCCCGAGAAGGCGGCGTCCCCAAACACACACACCACCGTGTTGGCCATGCCGGTGGCGACCGCCATCGCGGCGATTTGAACAAGGGCGCCACCCGTGGCGCCGCCCATCTGCATGCTGCCGGTCAGTGCGGGGTTTATGCCGAGCTCCTCGCCGAGCGCGGCATAATGCTTGCCGCCTTCTGACGAAGTGGTTCCGGGCATGGTGAGCAGGCCGTCGACCTGATCTTTTGTGATGCCCGCATCATCCAAAGCATTCCGCACCGCTTCCGCGGCCAGCGATATGGACGTTTCTCCCTGGAGCTTGCCTTGACGGCTTGCCCCGACACCGATGATAGACGCTTTGCGCCAAGCCATTTTCTACCTACTTTCCAACGTAATTTGGTGCCCGGCGTTCACGAAACGCCATTCGGCCCTCGGCACGATCGTTTGTGGTTGCGAGGAGGGCCCAAAGGGTCCTCTCCAAAGCCAAACCCTCTTTAAGCGGCGCTTCCCGTCTCGCCAGGATGCAACGCTTCGCGGCCAGCAATGAAAGGGGAGCGTTTGCCGCAACTTTGCTGGCCAGTTCCTCCGCCAGCGCGTCGAGCGCCTCAGGGTCTGCAAGGTCGGAAATCAACCCGACCCGCAATGCCTCCTCTGCATCTATCAGCGCACCCGTGAGGATCATCTTCGCAGCGACCGCGGAACCAACCGCAGCGAAAAGACGCTGCGTGCCGCCACTCCCGGCCAGGCTGCCAATCTTCACTTCGGGCAGCCCAAACCGCGCATCGCGGCTTGCGATCCGCAGATCGGAAGCCAAGGCCAGTTCCAACCCGCCGCCAACAGCGATGCCGTTGATTGCCGCGATCACCGGCTTGGGGAAGTCCTCCAAGGGCGAGACGAGTGGAACAGGCCGCGCATTCAGCCAGTGAGGCGGATCGACCCCGCCGCTTTCTTTCAGATCCGTGCCGGCGCAGAACGCCTTGCCGGAGCCGGTAAGCACCACCACCCGCACCGCCTCGTCGCGCGCAAATTCTAGCATACCCTCAGCAAACAGGACCCGCATCTCCTGCGTAAAGGCGTTGCGCGCCTCGGCCCTCAGAAGGCGGATCCACCCTATCCCATTGGTTACGGTAAAGGAAATTTCTGACACGATATTTTCCGATAAATGGAAGTATATTCCGATTGTCATCTCATGGCGGTGTCGTTTTGTCAACGCGAAAATGCCCTCGGTATTCGACTTTTCGTCAGTCGTAAGGGATACCGCTACAGGCTTTTTCATTTGAAGCTGCGCGGAGTATGAGCCTGACGGGCGATAGCAGGGGTCGGAACAAGCAATGCTCAAAATCGTACGCTAAGGGCGAACGGATCGAGAACCCGAGTGCGATATCAGCCGCCTGCACTTGATCTCTGTGGATAGCGTAGCCAAGGCTGACGTATGTGCCGCCTGGTTTGACATCGTTCCATCGAGTATTGTGATGGAGTCGGGCGATGAGCAGACTGAAGCTTCTCAATGATCAAGATCGGCAAAAGCTTTTCAGTGTGCCGACCGATGAGGAGAACCTCATCCGACACTATTCGCTGTCGTCGGCTGACAAGCTTGAGATTGGCCTTCGTAGGCGAGAACACAATCAGCTCGGCTTTGCCGTTCAGCTTTGCCTGATGCGCTATCCAGGCAGAGTGCTCGCCGCCGGAGAGACTCCGCCTCGCGCAATGCTGAAGCATGTTGCCGATCAGGTCGGCGCCGACCTCGGAACGTTCGCGCTCTATGCGCGCCGTGACGAGACCCGTCGCGACCACGCCGCGCGCTTGATGATCTATCTGGATACAAAGAGCGCAACGGGGAAGGATCGTCGAGCGGCGCTACTGGCTGCGATTCAGGAGGCAACTATATCCGACGACAGCGTCGGGATTGCGAAAGCCATCGTCGCGTCTTTTCGGGAACGCGGCTCCCTGCTTCCGGTGACCGAGACGATCGAGCGAATAGGGCTCGCGGGCCGGTCGATTGCTCGTCGGCGAGCAGAGAGAGCGCTGATCGAAGGAATTCCGCTCGATAAGCTCCAATCATTGGATAGGCTATTGGAGGTTGATCCGTCGATCGGCCATACGCGCTTCCATTGGTTGCGATCCGCTCCGGATGCGCCAGGTGCGTCAAACCTGGTCGGGCTGGCCGAACGGGTTGCCTTCC
>JBARWP010000640.1:0-9856 GCA_049646905.1 Pseudaminobacter sp.
GGGTTGAGGGCTCGATGATCTCCTTGGTGCCTGCTGGCGGGTGTCAAGCCGATTTGCGGCGGCGTTGCTTCGGCTGCTCGAGCGGGGCGGCGGCCTTGCGGAAGCCGTCCCACGGATCCCGGCGCAGCGAGGCGAGCCGCTTGGGCATGTTCTCCACCGTGAAATAGGCCGGGCCAATGCCGGGGCCGAGTTCTTCCCATGTCAGCGGCGCGGAGACGGCCGCACCGGGACGCGCGCGGCTTGAATAGGCGGCGACGGCCGTGGCGCCGCGCTGGTTGCGCAGATAGTCGATAAGGATCTTGCCGCCGCGTTTGGCCTTGGCGATGGTCGAGACGAAACGGTCGGGGCTGTCGGCGGCCATCGCGTCGGCGATCCCCTTGGTGAAGTCCTTCACCGCCGGCCATTCGGCCTTCGGCTTCAAGGGGGCGACCACGTGCAGGCCCTTGCCGCCGGAGGTCTTGACGAAGGGGGTAAGGCCGGCCTCCCGCAGCCGAGCGCGGGTTTCCTCGGCTGCTGCGATTACCGCATCCCACGGCACGCCGTCGCCGGGGTCGAGATCCATGATGATCATGTCCGGCTTTTCCCAATCGGCGACGGTCGATCCCCAGGGATGGATTTCCAGCACCGCCGACTGAACGAGGCCGATCAGGCCATCGAGACTGTCGATGCTGATCAACGGCTCGTCATCCGGCTCCCTGGGATCGTTGATGAGAACGATGTTGGGATTGATGCCCTTCCAGGCATGCTTCTGGAAGAATTTCTCGCCGGTAATCCCGCTTGGGCAGCGCAGCAGCGCCAGCGGGCGCCCGGTGACAAAGGGCTCGATATGCGGCCAGACTTCCGCGTAGTAGTCGGCGAGCCCCTGCTTGGTGACACCGGTATCGGGCCAGTAGATGCGGTCGGGATGGGTGAGCTTCACAGCGTGGTTCTGCACCTTCGGCGCCTCCTTTGCTGCCGTCCTGGGTGTTTCCAGCACGATCTCATGCGCCGGCTTGTCTTCGCGCAGGCCGCGAAAGGAAGCGTGGCGGAGATTGCCGTCAGCGGTCCAGGCACGGAACTCCGCCTCTGCCACCAGTTCGGGCCGCACGTAGCGGACCTGGCGCGCCTCCTCGGCCGTCAGCTTTTCGGCAAACGGGCTCGACGGGATGCGAAGACGTTCCAGCCGGCGCAACAAATCCTCCGCCACCAGGGTGGAAAAGCCGGTTCCCACGCGGCCGACATGGCACAGCTTTCCTTTGCCATCATAATAGCCGAGGACAAGCGAGCCGATCGCCTTGCGCGAGGCGGTGGACGGGACATAGCCGGCAATGACGAATTCCTGGCTTTTCGAGCATTTGGCCTTCATCCAGTTTTTCACGCGCCCCGGCCTATAGGGCGCGTCGCGCAGCTTGGAGACGATGCCTTCAAGGCCGAGCTGGCAGGCATGGTGAAGAACGGTACCGCCGCTTTCCTCGAAATGGTTGCTGTAGCGGATGGTGCCGTTGCCGTTGCCGACAAATTGCGCCAGCAGCGACTTGCGTCCGATCAGCGGCAGTTCGCTCAAGTCATAACCGTCGAGATGGAGGAGGTCGAAGGCGTAGAAGATGAAGCGATCGGATCGGCCTTCGCTCAAATCCGCCTGCAAGGCCGAGAAATCCGAGGCGCCGGCATTGGTCTCAACGACGAGTTCGCCATCGATCAGAGCAGTTCCGACCGGCAGGTCCTGCAATGCCGTCACCACCTGTTTGCCGAATTTCTTCGTCCAGTCGAGCCCCTTGCGCGTCAGCAGCTTGACCCGGCCGACCTCGATGCGCGCCTGCAGGCGATAGCCGTCGAACTTGATCTCGTGAATCCAGCGCTCGCCGGAGGGGGCAGACGATGTGAGGGTCGCAAGCGTCGGTTCGATGAAATCGGGCAGCGTGGCCTTTTTCGCTCCCTTGATCTTTGCTGGCTCCGGCAACACTGGCGTTGGCGCCTCGTCCGCCTGCCCTGTCCTGGCCTTGGTCGCCTTGCGGCGCTTCTTGTCGATCTTGCCCGTCCGGGAGGACCAGCCGGGTTCCTCGCCCTCGACGTCGGCTATGTCCCGGCCGGTCTTCACCGATTCCGGGCGTTCCTCGAGGATATCGGGATCGCGTTCGGTGCGTGCCGCCTCGTCCTCGCCCTTGATCAGCAGCCAGTTCTCGCGCTTCTCGCGCGGCTTGCGCTGCATCCTGACGAGGTGCCAGAGGCCTTCCAGTTTCTCGCCGTGCAGCTCGAATTCCAGATGCCCCTTGGCATAGCCCTTATGTGCATCGAATACCGGGGTCCAGGTTCCCCGGTCCCAGATGATGACGGTGCCGCCGCCATATTCGCCTTTGGGGATGGTGCCTTCGAAATCGCCATATTCGAGGGGATGGTCCTCGACATGGACGGCCAGCCGTTTCTCGCTCGGCACCAGGCTCGGCCCGCGTGTCACCGCCCAGCTCTTGAGGACGCCGTCCATCTCCAGCCGGAAATCATAGTGCAGCCGGGTCGCGTCATGCTTCTGGATGACGAAGCTGTTGCCGGCTTTGCGGGCGCGGGCGCCTTTGGGTTCGGGGGTGGCGTCGAAATCCCGCTTCTTGCGGTAGGTTTCGAGCGCCATACCTTAACTCGCCTTGCGACGCGGAGCGGCAGCCCTTTCGGCAGAACGGGCCTTTGCGGACGACCTGGACGGTGCGGTCTTCTTGGCCAGGCTGGCGCTCTCGCGCAGTGCCGCCATCAGATCGACCACCTTCTCGCGCTTGGGCTCCTTGCGCGGCTCGATCTTGCGGCCTTCGAGCTTGGCCTTGACCAGATCGGCAAGGGCGGCTTCGTAGCGGTCGTGAAATTCCGAGGGGTCGAACTTGCCCTCTTTCGTCTCGATGATGTGTTCGGCCAGGTCGAGCATCTCGCCCTTGATCTTCATATCGGGCACCTCATCGAAGGCGTCCCTGGCGGAGCGGACTTCATAGTCGAAGCTCAGCGTGGTGGCGGTGAGGCCGTCGCCATGGGGGCGGATGAGCAATGTGCGGACGCGGCGGAACAGCACCGTCTGGGCAAGGGCCGCCACCTTCTTGGCCTTCATGCCGTCGCGGATCAGCGTGAAGGCTTCCTCCGCGTGACGATCGGAGGGCGCGAGGTAATAGGGCTTGTCGAAATAAAGGTCGTCGACATCGCTGGTGCGGATGAAGGCCTCGACGGAAAGGGTCTTGTCGCTTTCGGGAACGGCGGCGGCCACCTCGTCCGGCTCCAGCACGACATAGTCGCCCGGTCCGACCTCATAGCCCTTGACCTGATCTTCCTTTTCCACCGGCTTGCCGCTGTCGCTATCGATGAAAAGGCGGTTGACGCGATGGCCGGTCGCCCGGTTGACGGTGTGGAAAGTGATGCGCTCGGAGGTCGAGGCGGCGGTGTAAAGCGCTACCGGACAGATCAGTTCGCCGACTTTCAGGAAGCCCTTCCAATTTGCTCTCGGCGCCACGCGAAAACCCTCACTCGACCGTCGAACAGGCAGCACATCAGGGCGAGGAAACCGCCTGATTTTCAGCCACCAAGATCGTCAACGCCCGATGCCGGGTTTTGTTCCCGCTAAGATCGGGGCAGCACCTTGCCGGGGTTCAGGACAAATCGGCCATCCAGTGCGGCCTTCACCCGCGCCATGGCGTCGAGCTTGGTCTGGTCGGCGGTCGCCACCAGCGAATGGATGCGCTTGGAGCCGACGCCATGCTCTGCCGAGAACGACCCGCCCCGCTGGCGCAGACCGTCATAGAGAACGGTCTCGACAGCGGCTGCGATGTGCTCCGGCAGCGGCCCGCGCCGGTTGAGCGCGATGTGCAGATTGCCATCGGCCAGGTGCCCGAACAGGTAGGGTTCCAGATCGGGCTCGATGGCGGAAAGGCCCTGCAGGATATGGGCGACATAGGCGTCGATTTCCGACAGCGGCACCGAAACATCATAGGACGGCGAGGCCGTATGGGTGCGATAGATGACGTCGGTATCCTCGCGCAGCCGCCACAGGTCGATTTCCTGCTGCTTCGAACTGGCGATGATGCCGGTGGTTTCAGGAAAGCGGTCGAGCACCTCGGCAAAAAGCCGCTCGAATTCACCGTGAAGCATCTGCTCGTTGCCGCCGCCGAGCGACAATAGCAGGCAGATCGGCTGGTCGAGCGGAAAGTCCGGCTCCGACCAGCCATGCGCGGAAGCCGCCAGCCTTATATAGGATTGCCACAGCGCCTCGGCGGCGCGCAGGTGGCCAGCCTCCGTGTCGAGCGCCAGCCGGATCGTCTCCAATGCGGCGCCGACCGAAGGCAGGCCGAACAGGGCGGTTGCGGTGGCCTTGGGCAGCGGCTCGAGCTTCACCACGACGCGGGTGACGATGCCGAGCGTTCCTTCCGCGCCGATGAAGAGATGTTTCAGGTCGTAGCCGGCGGAGGTCTTCACTACGCGCGTCAGGTCCGACAGGATCGAGCCATCGGCCAGCACCGCTTCCAGGCCGAGCACGCGGTGGCGCATCACGCCGTTGCGGAAGGCCATGATCCCGCCGGCATTGGTGGAAACCATGCCGCCGATCGTGGCCGACCCGCGCGAGGGAAGATCGATGCCGGGCTCGAGCCGATGCTCGGCGGCGGCCATCTGCAGCGCTTCCAGCGTGGTGCCGGCCTGCACGACGGCCACGCGCTCGATCGGATCAAGCCGTTCGATCGCGTTCATGCGCGCCAGGGACAGCACGATCTGGCCGGGGCTCGAGACGGTGCCGCCGACGAGGCCGGTGCGCCCGCCCTGCGGCACCACCGGGACCAAGTGATTACTGCAAAGGCGGATGACGGCGGCAACCTCCTCGGTCGAACCGGGCGCAACGACGATGCCGGCACCGAAATTGTCCGGGTTCCAGCCGGGATCGGTGGCGGTTACCGCTTCGCCGGTCCGGACATGTGCCCCGCCGACGACCATTCGCAAGGCATCAAGCAGGGTTTCGGGGACCGTGTTTGCGGACGAGGTCGAATCCAAGCTCATCTTGCGGCGGCCAGTTGCGTGAGAGCCTGGATAAGGCGATCGTTTTCGGCCGGGGAGCCGATGGTGGCGCGCAGGAAGCGTTCATAGCCCTTTTCGCGCCAGGCCTTGACGATGATGCCTTCCTGCAGGAGCGAAGCCGCCAGCGCCGAACTGTCGCCATGGCAATCGAAGAACAGGAAATTGGTCTGGGACGGGGCGAGGCGGAAGCCGAGTTCTTCCAGCGCGGCGGCAATACGCATGCGCTCGGCGCGGATGCGCGCGACGGACGCCTTCATCCAGGCTTCGTCATCGAGTGCTGCAATGGCCGCTAGCTGTGCGGCGGCGTTGACGTTGAAGGGCGTCTTGGCGGCCGCGATCACCCGCGCGACTTCATGATCGGAGCAGACGGCGTAACCGACGCGCAGGCCCGCCAGCCCATAGGCCTTGGAGAAGGTGCGCAACACGACATGGGCGACGCCGCTTTCGCGCAGCAGTTCGATGCCGTCCGGCGCATCCGGGTCGGCGAATTCGAAATAGGCCTCATCCAGCACGAACAGCGTGCCGGGGCGCATCGCGCTCACCAGACGCTCCAGGGCCGGGCGGTCGAGGCCGGGGCCCACCGGGTTCCAGGGCGAGGACAGGAAGACGATATGCGGGCCTGCCGCGATCGCCTGTTCCAGCGCATCGAGGTTGAAGCCGAGCGATGCGCTCATCGGGACCTTGACCACGCTGGCACCGGCGGCGAGCGGTTCGATCTCATGCAGGCCGAAGCTCGGAACGACCGTGACCACGGAAGCGCCGGGAACAAGCAGCGCCCGCGAGATGGCGGCGATCATCTCCTCCGAGCCATTGCCGACGACGATCCGCGACTCATCGATGCGTAACCTTTCACCGAGTGCCGCACGTAGCGCCGTGCAGGCGGGGTCGGCATAGCGCCACGGCTCGAAGGCGGAGGAGGCCAGTGCGGCCATCACCGCCGGCGAGCAGCCGTCCGGGTTCTCGTTGCTGGCGAGGCGGGCGATGTCGTGGCGGCCGCTGGCAGCGCGGGCGGCAGCGATGTTCATGCCGGCATTATAGGCCGGCAGCGATGCGACATGCGGGTTGAAGGGCAGGCTGCTTTCCGATTTCGCCTCGACCGATTGTTCCAAGTTCAGTTTCCGTTTCGAGAGGGTTTTGAGAGAGTAATGACACAGGTGGTCAGATGTCGATAACCACCGGCCCCTGGGGCTTGGAGCAGCACAGGAGCACTTCGTCGGCGCCGAGCTCGTCAAGCGGGTCTTCGAAATAGGCGACCTCGCCTTCGACCAGCCGCGACTTGCAGGTGCTGCAGATACCCGCCCGGCAACTGAAGTCCGGCGAGAGGCCCTGCGCCTCGGCAAAATCGAGCAGAGAGCCAGCGTCCTCGTCCCACACGGCGGTCAGACCGGATTTGCGGAACTCGACCGTGATGGCGTCGCTTGCGACGGCTTTTTCAGCAGATGGCGGAGCGGCCACCGGGGCTGGTGTTGCAGGGGCCTGCTCAAGTACCGTTGCGGGCCCGAAGAACTCATAGGCGATGCGGTGCTTCTCGATGCCGAGGCCGCGCAGGATCTGGTAGACAGCCTGCATGAAGGGCGGCGGCCCGCACAGATAGACCTCGTAGTCATCGAGCGGCAGCAGGCGCTGCAGCAATTCGCGGCTGATGAGGCCTTCGCTGTGATGGCGTTTTCCTGCCTTGTCCCGTTCGGTGGGGAAGCGGTAGCAGAAGTGCGCGCTGATGCCGGGGCGCGAGACGACAAGCGCCTCCACCTCGTCGCGCAGCGCGTGCACATCGCCATTGTCGCAGGCATGGATGAAGTGCACCCGGCGATCGGTCGCAGTCAGCGCATGCAGCATGGACACCATGGGCGTAAGGCCGACGCCGCCGCTGAACAGCAGTACCGGGCGCGTACTGGACTGGTCGAGCACGAATTCGCCGCGCGGCCCTTCGGCGGCAAGCACATCGCCGACCTTGATCGTATCGTGCAGATAGCAGGAACTGACGCCGTCGGGCAGGCCCGGCTGCGGCGCGGCTTCCCGCTTCACCGTGATGCGGTAGCTGCCCTCGCGCTCAGGCGAGCAGGAGACGCTGTAATTGCGCAGCACGAAATCATCCCGCCCGGGAACCGGGATGCGGAAAACCAGAAACTGCCCCGGCTGGAACGACCGCCAACCGTCCGGGTTGGCGGGCTCCAGATGGAACGAGGTGATGATGCTGCTTTCACGGGTTGTCGCGACCACCTTCAGGTCGCGAAAACCGCTCTTGCGCTCTGCCAAAGGCGCGACCGGCGCGTTCATTCGGCGGCTGCGAGTTGCGGGTTCTCCCTGGCGATCAGATTGGCCAGGTTACGGCGGAAGCGCAGCGGGCCGACATCGATCTTGAGGTCGAGATTGGGGGTGCGCTTGTTGGCCATGCCCTTGTGCACGGCATTGAGCACCACGCGGTCCTCCTCGAAGGCACCGCGCACCGATTTGGCGAACTGGCTCGACACTTCCTCGTCATTGGGCGCGAAATTACGCATCTGGAACCAGTAATATTTCGTCTGGTTCTCATCGACCGGCGTCATGAAGTTGTAGCTGTCCATCAGGAACACGTCTTCGTGGAAGGGCTTGCCTTCGCCGCCGGTATTGGCCGGCACGAAGATCGCCCTGATGATGGCATTGCTTGGATAGCGCACCTCATAATGCTGCTTGCGGTCGCAATTACCCGAGAATTTGAGGAAGGGGGCATAGAAGGGGGCCGGCTCGACGTCGATCATCCAGCGCCAGACGGTCACCCCGTCCTCGCCGACCGTCGTTTCGAGCGGCGCGCCCTCCATGGCCTGCACGCCGCCGAAGGACGACTGGTGCACCCATGAGACATGCGACGGATCGAGCAGATTGTCGGTCATGTAGAGATAGTTGCATTCGAGCACCATGGATTCGCCCTTGTTGACGCCCCAGGCCGGGTCGCCCCAATGCTCGACTTCGAAGATTTTTGCCGGATCGGCCTTTTCCGCTTCGCCCATCCAGATCCACAACAGGCCGTAGCGCTCGGCGATCGGATAGGACTGGACGCGCGCCACATGCGGGATCTTTTCAGCGCCCGGAACGCGGGTGCAGGTGCCGGTGCAATCGAAGGTCAGGCCGTGATAGCCGCATTCAACGTCGTCGCCCTTGATGCGTCCCATCGACAGCGGCAGCTTGCGGTGCGGGCAGGCATCCTCCAATGCGGCCGGCGTGCCATCGCTCTTGCGGTAAAGGACGATCTCCTCGCCGAGAATCTTGACCGGCTTCAATTCGCGCCCGACCTCATGATCCCATGCGGCGACATACCAGGCGTTTTTCAGGAACATGATGGCTTCCTCCTAGGGGGTGGCTTTCTATCGGTTTGACGATACGCCGCCGGGCGCAACGCATAAAGGGCTTGCAAATGCGTTCTGTTTTAGAAAACCTAAAACAAAATTCGATAGCGGGCGTGACAATCTCGTGACCAGCCAACTGCCTCCCTTGCGTGCGATACAGGCCTTCGAAGCCTTCGGAAGGCATGGCAGCGTGACCGCGGCCGCCGAAGAGCTCGGCGTTTCGGCCGGCGCGATCAGCCAGCAGATCCGCAAGGCGGAGGAGACGCTTGGCCTGCGGCTGCTGGAGCGGCGCGGCAGGACGGTGGCGCTGAGTTCCTGGGGCCGGCTCTATCATGCCGAGATTTCGCGTGGCTTCGACCAGATAAGGCAAGCGCAGCAGATGCTGGCCCGCAGGCGGCTGGAAAGCGGGTTCACCATCTCCTGCCTGCCTTCGCTTGCCATCAAATGGATCGCGCCGCAGCTTTTCGACTGGCAGGCCGAGCATCCGGGCGCCGCCGTGCGCCTGGAGGGCACCGAATTCGAGCCGCAATTCGGCAAGGATCAGGTCGATTTCCGCATTTCCTACGGCGCCAAGATCCGGGAGTTCGATCATTATGCCGAGTTGTTCACCGACTGGGTGGTGCCGGCTTGCTCGCCGGCGTTGCTGGCGAAATACAGATTGCGAAGACCCGCCGATATATTGAGCATGCCGCTCCTCGGCATAGAATGGGATCGCAGCCACAGCTTGCTGCCGGGCTGGCCTGAGTGGGCGGCAAGCATTGGCGAGCAGTACAGCAAGACATCGGGTGAACTGACGCTGTCGCTGTCGAGCGCCGCCATCGACGCTGCCGTCAATGGCCGTGGCTTCGTGCTGGCACAACTGTCGATGGCGGCTGACGAAATCACGTCGGGCCGGCTCGTGGTGCCTTTCAATCAGCGGCTGCGCATGTCCCACGCCTACTTCCTGGCCTGGGACCGGGCCGCTTTGGAAAAGCCGTATGGGCCGGAGCTTCGAAAGTGGATTGCGGCCATTTCCAGGCGCCAGGAAGCGTTTGCAGCCAACTGGACGCCGCCGCCCGTCAAATCCGGCTGAGCCGCCTCCGGATCTCATCTAGCCCAGTATCATACGCGCGATGATGTTGCGCTGGATCTCCGAAGAACCCTCATAGATGCGGAAGATGCGTGCATCGCGGGCGTAGCGCTCGAGAGGCAGGTCGCGCGTGTAGCCATAGCCGCCGTGGATCTGGATTGCCTTGTCGGTGACGCGGCCGACCATTTCGGAGGCAAAGAGCTTGGCCATGGAGGACTCGCGCGAATAGCGCTCGCCCGCTTCGCGCTTGGCGGCTGCGGCCATGCCCAGAAGCCGGGCGGCCTCGATATCGGTCGCCATGTCGGCGAACATCCATTGCAGTCCCTGCAGGTTCGCGATCGGCGCGCCGCCGACCTTGCGCTGCTTTGCCCATTCGATTGCAGCGCCAAGGGCCGCCTCGGCGATGCCGACGGCGCAGGCGGCGATCTCGACGCGCCCGCCGTCAAGCACCTTG
>JBARWP010000641.1:0-6760 GCA_049646905.1 Pseudaminobacter sp.
GGCGAGTGGCAGATCTACGACGATGCCTTCGCGACCAATGCCCAGAATTGCCGTCTGACGCTTCTCACCGACGCAGATACCGACCGTTACAAGCTTGAAAACCGGTCCTGCAGCGGCGAACTGGCGACTGTATCGCGCTGGGGCATCGCCGATGGCCAGATGGTTATTCTCGCCGGAACCGATATCATCGCCACGCTGGGTGGCAGCCAACATCGCATGAGCGGGACCAGCAAGGCCGGCAGGCCGCTGGTTTTGGAGCGGGTCGCCGCGGCGGCCATAGTCACCCCGCTTCATGCGGCCTACACGGCAAGCGGCTGCTACTATCTGGGCTTCAGCGATCGCTGCGCTCCTGAAAGCGAACTCGCCAAACCCTCTGCACAGGATGGCAACGCGCGTATCAATGTCGTCGTCAATCTCAATGCCCGCGCCGAAGCGCGAGAGGACGCCAACATCATCGGCGTCGTTCCCGCCAATAGCTGCGTGGTCACCGACACCTGCATAACGGCGTCGGATGGGGTCTGGTGCCGCGCACAATTCGGTGACCGCAGCGGTTGGCTGCGCAAGCTCGCTCTGAGGCAGAACCGCTGGCCCGTCGTCACATTCGTCAATCAATGCCAGGATTAAGCGGTCGCTGATCGCCTCGGCGCATTGCACCAACTGTCATGGTGGCCGTGCGTCTCGATGGGCGCGGAGTGGTGATCCATCTCTTTGCTCAAGCATCGGATTATCCGAAAGCGGGGTTCCCACCTTTCGGCCCGATGCTCTGGTCTCAATCGAGTTGCATCACTGCTCGATGAAGGCGCGGGACATGCTGTCGGTGATCGGTTTGATCAGATAGGAGAAGAATGTCCGCTCCGCCGTCTGGATCATCACCTGGACGGGCATGCCCGGCGTCGGCGAAAAGCCGGGCACTCGCGACAATTCGCTGACCGGGAGATTGATGCGGGCCAGATAGGCCTCCCGCCGCTGGTCACCGCTGGAATCGGGCAGCGAGTCGGCGGAGACGTAGTAGACCTCACCATCCAACACCGGCGTCGTGCGACGGTTGAGAGCAATCAGTTGGACGGTGGCCTTCTGCCCCACCCTGACATTGTCGATCTCGGTTCGCGGGATCAGCGTTTCGATCACGAGCGGCACATCAGCCGGCAGTATCTCCAGGATGCTCTTGCCGCTTTCGATGACACCACCGGAGGTGTGATAAAGCATGCGCACCACCGTTCCCGTTACCGGCGCGTGGATCGTGGCGCGTCCCAGAACATTCTCGGCTTCGCGCGACTGTTGACGCACGCTGTCAAGCTCGGCTTCGACGCCTTGCAGTTCATCGAGCGCCGCCTGCCTGTAGGCGGCGAGCGTCTGGTCGATCTGCTGCTCGTGCTTGACGATCTGCGCATTGGTTTCCGACACCTCGGCAGCCAGGCGGCCCATCTGGCCTTCCGCATCGGCCATCGCGCGCTCGATTGCCTTGATCTCGGTCTTGCGCAGCAATCCCTGCTTGAGCAGCGTTTTCTTGCCCTCATATTCTTCGCGCAGCAGCCCAAGCTGCCTTTCCATGGAATCGAATTGCTGCTGATAGCCGCTTGCCCGAAATTCGAGCGCCTTCATGTTCTGGGTGAGGAGGCCGATTTCGCTTTCGATCTTGCTGCGTAGCGCCTGGAAATTGAGCTCCTGGCCGGCGACGATGGAAGCCACATCCTCATCACCGAAATTTTCCCGGATGATCTGCGGAAAGTCGATCCTGGTCAGCCCGGCAGCTTCGGCAGACAGTCGCGCGACAATTCCCTCCAGGCGCACCCGGCGCAGAAAGAACTGCCGCTCGTTGACCTTGGCCGCCGTCTCGTCCAGTCGCAGAAGCGGCTGGTTGAGTTCGACATGGTCACCCTCATTGACCAGCAATTCCTTTATGATGCCGCCTTCCAGATGCTGCACGATCTTGTTCTGGCCGGTCGCGACAAAGCTGCCCTGCGCGATGACTGCAGCGGCAAGCGGCGCCGTCGTTGCCCAGGCGCCAAATCCACCGAAACTCACGGCCAGAAGGGTGAGCCCCACAACAGCCTGTTTGCGGATGGAACGAGGCACATCTGCGTACCATTCAGGATCGTGATGCGCGGCGACAGTCATGTTTCCCACTCACTCGGATTGTGTGGCCAACGATCCAACGGTGCCCGGCGCCATCCCGCGCGCGGCCAAAGCCTGGAGGACTTCCTGGCGCTTGCCGAACAGCGCCACCGTTCCGTTGGTCAGCAACAGGATCTTGTCGACGCTGCGCAACAGGGCGGGCCGCTGCGTAATGGTGATGACCGTGATCTTCTCGCGCTTGGCATGT
Source organism: Pseudaminobacter sp. (assembly GCA_049646905.1). Classification (GTDB taxonomy): domain Bacteria; phylum Pseudomonadota; class Alphaproteobacteria; order Rhizobiales; family Rhizobiaceae; genus Pseudaminobacter. The sequence continues at coordinate 2,324 of JBARWP010000641.1, forward strand.
TCCAACGCACGCGCCAGCGCCGCATCACCTGCGCTGTCCAGGTTGGAGTTGGGCTCGTCGAGAATGACCATGCGCGGGTTGCCGAAGAAGGCACGGGCAAGCGCGATGCGCTGCTTCTGGCCGCCAGACAGCGGCGAGCCATCGGCCGCCACAAATGTTTCGTAGCCTTGCGGAAACGTCGCGATCATCTCGTGGACGTCGGCAAGCATAGCGGCCTGGTAGATGTCGGCATCGCTGGCATCTTCACGCATGCGGGCGATATTGGCCTTGATGGTCGCCGGGAAAAGCTGAACATCCTGCGGCAGATAGCCGATGTTTTCGCCGAACTGCCGCTGGTCCCAATTGCGCAGGTCCATCAGGTCGAGCCGGACATTGCCCGAGGTAGGCAGGATCGAGCCGACCAGCATCTTGCCCAATGTGGTTTTTCCCGCACCCGAATTGCCGATGATCGCCAGGGAATCGCCGGGCGACAGCGAGAATGTGATGCCGTTCAGGACCACGCGCTTGGTTCCTTGCGGAACGAAAAGCAGGCGCTCGACGTCGAGCCTGCCCTGTGGCCGCGGCAGGTTCAGGCGCTCGAAATTGAGCGGTGAGGATTGAAGCAGCGTCGATATGCGCCCGTAGGCCGCACGGGATTGAATGAACTGGTTCCAGCCTTCGATGGCGCCTTCGACAGGCGCCAGCGCCCGGCCGGCGATGATCGAGGCGGCGATGACCATGCCGCCGGTCAGCTCGCCTTCGATGGCCAGGAACGCGCCCCATCCAAGCATTGCCACCTGTGTCAGAAGCCGCGCAGCCTTGGAGGTGGCGGCAGAAACGATATTGCGGTCCTGTGCCGCCACCTGCGCCTTGAGCGAACCGGCAGTGTCCTTGCCCCATATCTTGACCGCCTCCGGGATCATCGCCAGCGCATTGATGATCTGCGAATTGCGTGACATGGAATCGAGGTGAAGATTGGCCTTGCTCTGATGGGTATTGGCCTCACCGAAGGGGGCGGAGGTCGCGCGTTGGTTGAGCCCGGCGATCACCAACAAGGCAAGAGCCGAACCGACGACGATGAAACCCAGATGCGGATGCACCAGAAAGACGGCGAGGATGAAGAAAGGCGCCATCGGCGCATCCAGAAATGCCAGAAGCGTTCCCGAGACCAGGAAAGTGCGAAGCTGCTGCAGGTCGCCCAATGTCTGGTATTCGCGGCCGTTGCTGTGCAAGGCGGCGCGGGCGGCGGCACTGAGGATCGGCGCACCGAGTTGGGCTGCGACCTCGACGGCCGTCCGCATCAGGATGAAGCGCCGTATCGCGTCGAGCGCCGCCTGCAACAAGACCGCGCCCACGATCACGACGGTGAGCATGATCAGCGTATCGATCGACCGGCTTGTCAGCACACGATCCGATATCTGGAAGAGATAGATGGGAATGGCCAGCACCAGGATATTGCTGGCAACGGTGAATATCATGACGACAAGCAGGTTCTTCCTGACTGCCTGTATGCCTGCACGCAAATTCTGGGCGAAATTGATCGGCCCGAGCCGACGGTGAAACTGGCCACCTCCTCCTCCGCCGCCACCTTTGTCCGTTGCGCTTGCGGCAGGCGTATCAGGCATCCTGCTATCGGCCTTGATCGGCGAGCGGTCGTCCTCGATCGTCACCATGCCCGGCGCAGCGGGGGCGACTTTAACTTCGGGCGCCTCGAGGCGCCCGCTATCCATCACCTGCACGTCTGGCTGCGCCGCCTCCACCACGCTAGGCTGCACAGGCTCCTGAACCGCCTCCCCCCGTTTCCAAGACGTGCCGGCGGCCTCCTGTACCGGCGTAGCCGGGTTCTGTGCGGGAAACATTTGCTCCGGGGAGTGGCCAGGCTGCGGCGGCCGCAATGTTGCTGCGTCAGTCAGTTGCACGATGGCCCGATCGAGGTCGCTCATCGAGCGCATCGCTTCTTCCGTCCTGTGGAGCATGCGCGACAGCGCGACAGCGGGCTCCTCCTCGGAGGGGCCCCCCGATCTGTACTCACCCTTATCGTCGGTGAAAGGCCGCAGTGACTGTGCGTGGTTGTCTTTCATCGGCATCCTCGGATTTCGCCGTCAGGCGAGCATCGTCTGCATGACGTCGACATGAGGCGCGTCATGAGTGGGTAGAGCGGCTGGCGCGTCATCGTCCGGCCCTGCAAAGTCGTCACCCAGGAAGGCGACGGCCTCGTTGACCAGGACGTCGGGATCCTGCCCGCCAAGGTTGAGGCCGGGAGAAACGAGTTCAGCCTGAATCAGGATTTCGTCGGAGTATTGCTGGCCGCCGACATAGGTCTTGCCGGTCGCATCCAGATCCAGGATCCCGGCCGTGTTGATGAGCGCATTCGAGCCGGTGGAAATGTCCCAATGCGCGTTGGGGAAGCTGTCCTCGATGCCGTTCATCGCCAGCGCGACCTGGTCGGCATCACCCAGAATATTGGTTTGCTTGATATATTGCAGGTCGAGAATATCACCCGAAACGTAGAGGACCCTGAGCCCGCCAAGGCCTGCGAACGCATCGTCGCCGAAGACGCCGCTCGGCAATTCGTTCTTGCCGGCCTTGAGATTTGCCGCGGCCTCCTTGTAGTGATCGGGCATCGCCTCGAAGCGGTCGGCTCCACCGATATTGACGATCCCGGCCTGGTTCCACAGCAGGTTGCCGCTGGTGGAAAGCGCGCCATCGCCGTTTGTCTGGAAACCGTTCACAGCCCCGATGAGATCGTTGTCGAGCAGAACGTTCATCTGGTAGATGAAATTGCAGTCGTAGATATTGCCGCCGACGATAATCAGGTCGAAGTAAAGTCCCAACTCCATCAGATTGACGTTGTTCAGCATAGTGTTGTCGCCGGTGGTCACCATCGACTTGACGCCGGAGGACGACAGCACGTGGATGTCATTGTCCATCATGAAGCTGAACTGCTCGATCCAGTTCATAAGGATCAGGTCGCCATCGATACGCGTAACAGCCCAATTCTGGGGGAAATCATCATTCGATGCGGCTGCTTTCGTGCCAGCACCGGGGTCGATGCGCGAGAACATGGCGATGTTGAAGGCTTGCGTCGTCTCGCTCGGATCGAACCTCCACCCGCCTACAGACGTGCTGATCGCATCGGCATCGCTCCAGACGTTGATCTGCACGATGGCGTTGAGCTCGATATGATCGCCGACCGTCGCAATGACGGGTCCGACCAGCCAGTTGTTGGTAAGGACTGCGGAATTGACCATCAAGTTCGAGCCGGCCTCCACCGTAACCGACGCCTCGGCCTCGACGGCACCAAGACCCTTGACGGATTGAACCGTGTTCGGAGTTCCGTTGGTCCCCTCTTCATCCGGATCGGGGAGATAGTTCTTCAGGTCGGGAAGCTCCGTGACAACCTCGCCGTTTACATATGATCCCTCGATCCTGTCCTGGCTGAGGACGAACACGTCGTCGTCTTCCTGATGTTGCTCGACAAAGGTTTCCAGCGCCGAAGCCGCATTGAGGATAAAACTGCCGATCTCTGCGCTCGAGCCTGGCGCATCCAGATCGCCGACCGGCGATAGTTGTGCGGCGCCATACAGAAGGGCTGCCAGTTCGGCACCAGGGTCCATATCCGGGCTGAAAATCAACCCATGCCCACCGACGCCCACATAATCATTATCCGAAAGAATGATCTTCTGATTGATGAATGCGGCGATCGAACCAGGCGGATCGATGTGGAACACGACGTGCGACGATGCATGGTGCACCGCAGCCGGCTCCGGAAGATTTGCGACGATATCCGATTGGATCGGCATCGACACGGGGATATGCGGCGGATGGAAATTGGTCTCGATCCATGGCTTCAGCCAGACCACATCCGGAGGCAGCGGCTGATAGCGCAGGCCCGGGTCCATTTCGATGAAATCATATGGCGCTTTCGTCGAAACGGTGACGGTGAGAAGACTGGGCTGTTCGGGCGTCGAATCGCGCTTTGCTTGAAACTTGTTGAAGTCGTGGCGCAGACGCGCCTCCTCGACAGCAATTTCAAACAGACCAATGAAGTGGGCGATGGCTTCTGTCGTCTTGTCCATAAGCACGGGGGTCGCGTCTCCCTTTTGGTATCGGACCCGCCCAGGACCGATCGATGCCAATTCCCCGTTGGGAACGCTGCGCGGGAAAAGCTCCCGCGCAGGTCACTGTCTCCCGGTCCGCGCCAGCGGACCGTCGTTGTCCTTAGACGTCTTCGCCGGTGAAGGTGCTGGTCAGATCGCCACCGACAACCGTCATGTCGATCGTGTTGCCCTGCAGGTTGGCGCCCATCACGATGCTCTGGTTAAAGGCCGTCACATCGAGGGTCGCGCCGGCATGAGCTTCGGAGATACCGTTGACGATACCGTCATCGCCATTTCCGGAACCCCACTGGCCGCCTGCACCGCCTGCGCCACCGGCACCGCTCCAGGCGTCGCCGCC
>JBARWP010000642.1:0-6670 GCA_049646905.1 Pseudaminobacter sp.
CTGCTGGCCGAGGGAAAGCCTTATGCGCAGATCGCCAATGATCTGGGCGTCAGCTACAAGACGGTGGTGAATACAAGCTCCCAACTCAAGGCCAAGCTCGGGGCGCGCAACCTGCCGGAACTGATCCGTATGGCGATCCAGTATTTTTCATCAGCTCCCCAATACAATGCGGAGAACCGCCCGGTTCAATAGGCTGTGGCGGCAGGGGCGGGCTGTGCCTATTTGCTCGCCGCAGTGCCGGGCGCCTGTGTGCGGGCGCTGGCCGCCTCGACCCAGGACGACAACGCCTCGGTCGCCGATGTCTGTAGGCCATCGGCATTCAGTTCAGGCGGCACCTTCCAGCCCGGATCGATGCCTTCCATATTGGGCAACTCGTGGGCGATGCCCTTGTGGCAGTCGATGCAGGTGGCCTGCCCGGACAACAGATAGCGCGTGTGGATTTCGGCCGCGCGCTGCGTCTGTTTCGATAAGTCCATTGCGACGGAGGAGTGGCAGTTGCGGCATTCCAGGCTGTCATTGGCCTTCAGGCGGTGCCATTCGTGCTGCGCAAGCTCCAGGCGCTTGTCGAGGAATTTCCGGCGTGTGTTGATGGTGCCGAAGATTTTGCCCCACACCTCCTTGGAAGCCTGCATCTTGCGGGCGATCTTGTCGGTCCAGTCATGTGGCACGTGGCAGTCCGGACAGGAAGCACGCACGCCCGAGCGGTTGGAGAAATGCACCGTGCGCGTCAGTTCCTGGTAGACGTTGTTTTCCATCTCGTGGCAGGAGATGCAGAACCGCTCGGTGTTGGTGACTTCGAGGGCCGTATTGAACGCACCCCAGAAGATGACGCCGCCGACAAAGCCACCCAGGGTCAGGAAGGCAAGGCTCAGCGTCGCTGCCGGTCGCGTCAGGAAGGTCCAGATCCAGCCGATCAGCCGCTTGATCGAACTCATCGCCTAGTTTTCCCCTGCATGCCTGACGCCCATTTCGCTCATGTCCCTGAAGGTGTTGCCCACGAGCGGCTGGGTGTCTGCCTGCGGCACATGGCAGGCGGTGCAGAAGTAGCGCCGCGGCGAGACGTCGGCCAGCATCTGGCCGTCGCGCGTAAGGTAATGGGTGACGCTCACCATCGGCGCGCCAGAACCTTCGGTGAATTCGCGCTTGTGGCAGGAAAGGCAGCGATTGGTGTTGACCGAGAGTTGGTAGCCTTCGATCGAATGCGGGATCACCGGCGGCTGGTCCGGATAGGCGCGCATCTTGCGGATGTCATCGACATTCCATTTCGGAATGGGTTTCGCCGGGGCCGATTCCGGATAGGTCACCCCTCCCATCGCCTCGGTGCCCATCTGCGCCAACGCCATCGTGGTGCCGATCGTTACCAGGACGAACGTGGCTAGCAGCAGGTGTGACGGTGTTAGACGGAAACGATCTTGACTGCGCATTTCTTGAAGTCCGTCTGCTTGGAGATCGGGTCGGTAGCGTCCAGCGTCACCTTGTTGATCAGCTTGCTGGTATCGAACCAGGGCACGAAGATCACGCCTTTCGGCATGCGGTTGCGCCCGCGCGTCTCGATGCGGGCGCGCATTTCGCCGCGCCGTGACTCGACCTTGACCTCGGCTCCCTGGTTGATCCCACGCATGCGCGCATCATCGGCATTCATGAAGCAGACGGCGCCGGGAAAGGCTTTGTAAAGCTCAGGCACTCGCATCGTCATCGAGCCGGAATGCCAATGCTCCAGTACGCGACCGGTCACCAGCCAGAGGTCGTATTCGCTGTCCGGGCTTTCTGCCGGCGGTTCGTAGGGCACTGCGATGATCTTCGCCTTGCCGTCCGCATTGCCGTAGAACTTCACGCCCTCGCCGGGCTTCACGTAAGGATCGTAGCCTTCCCGGTAGCGCCACAAGGTCTCCTTGCCGTCGACAACGGGCCAGCGCAGGCCGCGGGCTTCGTGATAGGCGTCGTATGGTGCAAGGTCGTGCCCATGGCCACGCCCGAACGAGGCATATTCCTCGAACAGCCCCTTCTGGATGTAGAAGCCGAAGTCCTTTGCTTCCTGGTTGTCGTATTCGGCGTCTATGTCAGACAGCGGAAACTTGTCCACTTCGCCGTTCTTGAACAGTACGTCGAATAGTGTCCTGCCCTTGTAATCCGGGTTCTGCGCAAGCAGATCGGCCGGCCAGACTTCGTCGGTGGTGAAGCGCTTGGAGAACTCGACCATCTGCCACAGGTCGGAGCGCGCCTCGCCCTCTGCCTGCACCAATTGGTGCCAGACATGGGTACGGCGCTCCGCATTGCCGTAGGCTCCTTCCTTCTCCACCCACATGGCAGCCGGCAGGATGAGGTCGGCATTGACGGCGGTGATGGTCGGATAGGCATCGGAGACGACGATGAAATTGTCCGGATTGCGATAGCCGGGATAGGTTTCGTTGGCTGTGTTCGGGGCTGCCTGAAGATTATTGTTCACCTGGATCCAGTACCAGTTGAGCTTGCCGTCCTTCAGCATTCGGTCTTGGAGCACGGCATGGTAGCCAGGCTTGTCGGGCAAGAGACCATGCGGCACCTTCCAGATTTCCTCGGCATGCTCGCGATGCTCGGGATTGGTCACCACCATGTCGGCGGGCAGGCGATGCGCGAATGTGCCGACCTCGCGCGCCGTGCCGCAGGCTGACGGCTGGCCGGTCAGCGAGAACGGACTGTTGCCAGGTTCCGAAATCTTGCCCGTCAGGAGATGCAGGTTGTAGACCATCTGGTTGGCCCAGACGCCGCGGACGTGCTGGTTGAAGCCCATTGTCCAGAGCGACATCACCTTCTTGGCCGGGTCGGCATAGAGTTCGGCCAGTTCCTCCAGAAATTCGGGCTCGACGCCGGAAAGTTCGGAGACCTTGTCCAGCGTGTATTCGGAAACCAGCGCTTTGAAGGCTTCGAAATCGATCGGCTCCGTCTTGCCGGGGTCCGCGGCATTTGCCGCAGCCTTCTCCAATTCGTGTTCGGGCCTCAGGCCGTAGCCGATATTCGTGGCGCCTTTGACGAAGACGGTGTGCCTGTCGACGAAATCCTTGTGGACGCGACCGGTGGTGATGATGTGGTTGGCGATATAGTTGAGGATCGCAAGGTCGGTGCCCGGCTTGAAGACGATGGGGATGTCGGCGAGATCCATCGAGCGGTGGGTAAAGGTCGACAGCACCGCGCAACGCACATGTGGGTGTCCCAGGCGACGATCGGCCACCCGCGTCCACAGGATCGGGTGCATCTCGGCCATGTTGGAACCCCATAGCACGAAGGCATCGGCGGCCTCGAAATCGTCATAGCAGCCCATCGGCTCGTCCATGCCGAAGGTGCGCATGAAGGCGACGGCAGCAGAGGCCATGCAGTGGCGGGCATTGGGGTCGAGATTGTTGGAACGAAAGCCGGCGCGCATCAGCTTGGTGGCGGCATAGCCTTCAAAGATCGTCCACTGACCGGAGCCGAACATGCCGACGGCTTCAGGACCCTTTTCCTTCAGCGTCGCTTTCAGCTTCTCGGCCATCACGTCGAAGGCCTCGTCCCAGGAAACCGGCTCGAACTCGCCGTTCTTGTCGAACCTGCCGTTGGCCTTGCGCATCAGCGGCTGCGTCAGCCGATCCGCCCCATACATGATCTTGGAGAGGAAATAGCCCTTCACGCAGTTGAGGCCACGGTTGACATCGGCCTGCATGTCGCCATGCGTGGCTACGACCTTGCCTTCCTTGACCCCGACCATGACGCCGCAGCCTGTGCCGCAGAACCGGCATGGCGCCTTGGACCATTTGATTTCGAGCGCGCTGACGCCGCCTGGAACGGACTGGCCGGCTGCAGGCGTCGCGATCCCGGCTGCGGCTGCCGCAATGGCGGCCGCATTGGCCTTGAGCATGTCACGGCGGGTCACCGATGTCGTCATTGCGGGTTGCCTTCATCACTGTAGATGTGTTCGAAAACCAGGTTTGCGGCGATCACGCCGTCGAGCAGGGTGATCTGTGTCAGCCTTTCACCAAGCGCGCCGCTATCCGGGCCCTCTATGGTGACGACGATCTTGCTTGCCTGTGTGGCGTGCACCTCCACGCCGTCCATCCCCGCCAGCCGCTCGACGACCTCATCGGCTCGTCTGGGCAGTACCGACACGACGGCACTGGAGATATGTTGCCATGCAGGAACGCCGTCTGCGAGGCTTTGGCCGGTCAGAAAGTCGCGACGGGTCATGCTGGTGCGCTCTTTCATGGCACCTTCCTAATGCAATCCGCCAGGCGGCGGCCCAGGCGGACCGAACAGGATCTGCCACATCCAGACTATAAATCCGAAACCGCCGACCACGCCGACAGCGACGACGGGCCAGATGCCGAAAGCCAGGATCAGGAATGCGATGAGTTCGCGCCTGCGTTGTTGTCCCGCAGTATCGGGAGGAGCGGTCTGTCCTGCATGGTCCTGGGTCATGACTTCCTCATGGGCCTGGGATTTCGGGGCGCCGAACTCAACAGGTATTATGGCCATTGCTACCTGTGGATGACAAGTGCCGTATCACAGCACTAAATTGCCATCTGGCCGAATGGTTCAATCCGATCTCAATGCGCGCAAGGCATTCAGGATGACGGCGACATCGATCACTTCCTGTACAAGCGCCCCCTGGACTGGCGGGAGATAGCCGAAAGCGGCGACACCCATTGCGGCAACCGACAGTCCGATTCCCACGACCACGCTTTGCAGCGCGATCCTCCGGCTGCGATGCGCGACCCGAAGGGCGCCGGCCAGCCGGTCGAGACGGTCCACAAGCACCACGACATTGGCGGCCTCAGAGGAGGCGGCAGAGCCACGCGCGCCCATGGCAACGCCGACATCAGCCACTGCAAGCGCGGGTGCGTCGTTGACCCCGTCGCCCACCATCATGACAGGCGCGTCGGAACGTTCGCGCTCGACGATCTCGGCCTTGGCGGAAGGGTCCAATTCGCCGCGCGCTTCTTCGAATTCCAACTGCTGGCTGATTGCCGCGACGACATCGGCATGATCACCGGAGGCCAGCACGATACGATCGATCCCGGCGTTGCGAAACGAGGCGATTACCTCCCTTGCATCCGGTCGAATCCGATCGGCGAGAAAGATGAGACCTGCAACTGCGTCATTTACCGCTATGGCAACCGCCACGGTTCCGGGGGACACGCCGTGCCGCAGATCGTATGGGTCGCCGATTTTGCTGCTTGCACGGACGAAACTGCTACCCCCGACGACGATCCGCATATCCTCGACCAGGCCCTCGATCCCTATTCCGGCAGCCTCCTGAACGTTGGTCGGGTTGGAAAGGCGCAATCCGCGCTCCTGTGCCGCCACCACCAGTGCCTCGGCCATGACATGGGTCGATGCCTGGTCGAGCGAGGCGGCGAGCCGCAGCACTACGTCCGGCTCCCAGGGAGGCACGGTGCGTATCTCCTGCACTGCGGCGCGGCCGAAAGTCAGTGTTCCGGTTTTGTCGAGAATGGCTGTCCGCACGGTCGCCAGCGCCTCGAGCGCTCCGCCGCTCTTGACCAGGACACCAAGTGCCGCAGCTCGTGACATGCCGGAAATGATCGCGACAGGTACTGCCAGGATGAGAGGGCAGGGTGTGGCCACAACCAGCACGGCCAGGGCCCGTAGGCGGTCGCCGCTCTGGCTCCATGCGAGGCCGGCTATTACGACCGTCAAAACGAGAAACCAGATCGCATAGCGGTCCGCCAGCCGTGTCATGGGCGCCTTGCTCGCCTGCGCATTTTCCACCAGCCGCACGATGCCGGCATAAGTGCTTTCGGCTGCTATCCGCTCGACGAGCAGGTCGAAGGGATCCCCCAAGCAGGTCGAGCCGCTCTGGACAGGCTCGCCGGCCGATCGCTTGACGGGCAGGGCCTCGCCCGTCAGTGCCGCCTCGTCCAGGAGGGCCTCCGCGGCGGCCACCGTTCCATCGACGGGGACCACTTCGCCATGACGTACAAGAATGCGATCGCCCGGCCGGAGGCTGTCGATACCTACCTCCTGGAGCCGGCCATGGACATGGCGCATGGCTGTGCGTGAGACGCGACCGAGAAGCGCGGTCATCTCCTGCCGCGCCTTGCCTTCGGCAAAGCTCTCGAGTTGTTGGCCGCCGGCATACATCAAGGCCACCACATTGCCGGCGAGCAATTCGCCGAAGGCAAGTGCGGCGCTCATGGAAAGCCCGGCAACGATGTCGAGGCCGACCTTGCCCTGCCGGAGCGAGACGACGATCTCGACCAGCAGCGCCATCAAGACCGAAAGCGTCCCGGCAAACCAGAGGCGATCCGCCCATATCTGATGGCCTGACAATGCAGCGAAGCCGCCACCGGCGAGAGTGAGCACGGCGATCGAGACGAGAAACAGTCGGAAGCTGACTGGGCTGATGAATGGGATGGAGTTCACGTCCAGCGCCTCCGTCCGGACACATCAGCTCGCACCGTTTCCAGATTCTCTCCTGACGCTGTGGCGCCTATGGAATATCTTCGATCCCTCGAAGATCAGGGTTTCTCGACCCTCGCGACCTGATAGGTATGCATCTCACCATGGCGACCGACCGAGACATATTCCCCGGTTACAAAGCGTTCCTCGCCGAGCCGAAACCCGATTTCGTCGTCGCGTTCACCATCCTCGTAGTCGAAATACCATTGTCCGCCGGGCTTGCGGCGCAGGCGACCGATAC
>JBARWP010000643.1:0-1575 GCA_049646905.1 Pseudaminobacter sp.
GCTCAAGACCCTGCGGAAGAAGAACGCCAGCGTCATCTTCGCCACGCAGTCGCTCAGCGACATCGACAATTCCGCCATCGCCCCGGTGATCATCGAAAGCTGCCCGACGCGGCTCCTCTTGCCGAACGAGCGCGCCATCGAGCCGCAAATCACCGAGATTTATCGCCGCTTCGGCCTCAACGATCGCCAGATCGAGATCCTCGCACGGGCCACGCCCAAGCGGGACTACTACTGCCAGTCGCGGCGCGGCAACCGCCTGTTCGACCTTGGCTTGTCGGAGGTCGGATTGGCGCTCTGCGCCGCATCGGCCAAGTCCGATCAGACGCTGATCAACGAAATCCTTGCCGAACATGGCCGTGACGGGTTTCTCGCCGCCTGGCTTCGCGCGCGCGACGTTGAATGGGCCGCCGATCTCATCCCCGACCTCACCAATCTCGCAATCGAAAGCGAGCCCCTGCCGCCTCCCCTCGTCGATGTGGACGAGTTCGGACTCACCCTGGAAGAAGAGGAGATTACCCCGTGATGTGCAAAATGCCCCGGTTTACCCGCATGGTCAGCGCCTCGGCGCTGGCCGTTGCGCTCGCCGCGCCGATGGCCTTGGCCCCTGTGTTCACCGCTCCGGCCCATGCCTTCTTCGGCGGGTTCGGCCGGATCGTCTATGATCCGACCAACCACGCGGGGAACCTGCTGACTGCCGCCCGCACGTTGGAGCAGATCAACAATCAGATCACGTCGCTCCAGAACGAGGCGCAGATGGTGATCAACCAGGCCCGCAATCTTGCGAGTCTGCCCTACAGTTCTCTTCAGGCGCTTCAGCAGAACGTCCAGCGCACCCAGCAGCTTCTCGGGGAGGCCCAGAACATCGCCTTCGATGTGCAGAACATCGACCAGATGTTCCAGCAGGACTATGGCAACCTTTCCCTCACGGCCACCGACCAGCAACTCATAGCGGATGCCCGAACCCGCTGGGAAAATACCGTCGGGGGTCTTCAGGATGCGATGCGGGTGCAGGCGGGTGTCGTCGGCAATATCGACAGCAACCGCGCGGAGATGTCCGCGCTCGTCGGCGAAAGCCAGGGGGCGACCGGCGCGCTTCAGGCCACCCAGGCCGGTAACCAGCTTCTGGCGCTCCAGTCGCAGCAGCTTTCCGACCTGATCGCGGTCATCTCGGCCAACGGTCGGGCCGACGCTCTGATGGAAGCCGAACGCGCGACCGCCGCCGAACAGGGCCGCATCCAGCGTGAACGCTTTCTGACGCCGGGCTCGGGCTACCAGCCCGGCAACGCTCAGATGTTCAACTGAAATCGGGGAGGCCCATTATGGACGGGAAGGTGCTGGCCCGGATCGCGGCCATCGTATTCGTCGCCGTCGCCATCACGGCGGCGATCATCGAGATGAACCGCGAGGAAGCCTCCGTGCCAGCACCTTCCACTCCTGCGCTTACGCGACAGGTCGATCCCCTGCGCGACAGGCTGCGGCGCTGTCAGGAGATGGGCGAAGCGGCAGCCAATTATGCCGAATGCCTGGGCATCTGGGCCGAGAGCCGCGACCGCTTTCTTGGCCGAACACCCGCGC
>JBARWP010000644.1:0-2474 GCA_049646905.1 Pseudaminobacter sp.
GTAGATTGCCGACAGGAGCTGTATGAAGGACGCTTGCATCGAGGCTGGCAAGGATGCATCTAACACCAGGATGCGACAGATCCGGGAGGCACCAGTGAGCGAAGTCCTAGAAGGCGAAAGAGAGACCAGGCTGTCGGCGGATGGCCTGATCAGGCTGCTCGAGGACGATATCCTCAACAGCGTCCTCAAACCGGGCGACCGGCTCGACGAGCAGTCGCTGGCCCGCCGCTTCGAGGTTTCGCGCACCCCCGTGCGCGAGGCCCTGCGGCACCTCGCATCGAGCGGGTTGATCGATATCCGCAAGAACCAGGGCGCGACGGTCAAGCGCCTGACTACCGCCGAACTGATCGAGATGTTCCAGGTCATGGCGGAGTATGAAGGGCTTTCGGCCCGGCTTTCGGCCCGGCGCATGACGACGGCGGAAATCGCCGAAATGCGCCAGTGGAACGACGAGTGCAAGGTGCGGGCGGACAAGGAGGACCATGACGGGTTCTATGCCGCCAACAACAGGTTCCATGACGTCATCTTCCGCGGCTCGCGCAACGAATTCCTGCAGGAGGAAAGCCGCAAGCTGCGCAACCGGCTCAATGCCTATCGCCGCCACATCACCACGCAGCCGCGGCGCATGCAGCGCTCGGTGGTCGAGCACAGCCGCATCGCCGATGCGATCGTTGCCGGCGATGAGGACACCGCACACAGCCTGATGCGCCAGCACGTCGATCTGGTCGCCGGTACGGCAGCCGACGTCTTCCTGGCGCTGGAGAGCGAGGTTACGGAATAGCCATCGGCCTATCGGCTGGAGCATCACGCCACCCGCACCGACATGGCAAGACATTGCCTGCCGCCCGCATCCACCACACAGGCCTGAGAGGAGAGTCCATGGGTAACCTGTTTGCTACCGAGGTCGCCGACGCAGATGTGCATCGGCGCGCCACTAACCGCTTTCGGGAGGCCGGCATCCGCCTGCCGAAAATAGCGGAGCTGGCGCGCCCCGAAACGATCGATGCCTCCGTGCAGAAGACACTGGAAGCGGTCGATCCGGATGAAGCGCATCCGCTCAACCTGTTCCGCGTCCATTGGCACAATGGCGCAGACCGCCGCCAGCCGGCGAAGGTTCCCCTCCATCTGGTGCTGCCGCAGGAACTGACCGGCGTGAAGGCAAAGATCATCGTTGCCTGCGGCGACAGGTTCCCGATGATCGGTGCCCACAAGGTGCTCGCCGCCTATGGCTGCCTGGTGCCCCGGCTGGTGACCGGCCAGTTCGATCTCGAAAACCAGCGGGCGGTATGGCCCTCCACCGGCAATTACTGCCGTGGCGGCGTTGCCATTTCGACCATCCTGGGCGCACGCAGTGTCGCGGTGCTGCCCGAAGGCATGAGCGCGGAGCGCTTCCGCTGGCTGGAGAAATGGGTTGCCGACAAGCGTGACATCGTGCGCACGCCGGGCAGCGAAAGCAACCTCAAGGAAATCTACGACGCCTGCCACGAACTGGCCAAGGACAAGCGCAACGTCATCCTCAACCAGTTCAGCGAGTTCGGCAACTACATCACCCATCGTGCGGTGACCGGCCCCGCGCTCGAGCGCGTGTTCGAGACGGTGCAGGCGGGCGGCAAGCTGAAGGCGCGCGCCTTCGTGGCCGCATCCGGCTCCTCCGGCACGCTGGCTGCCGGCGACCATCTGAAGGAGAAGCTGGGCTGCCAGATCGCGGTGGTCGAAGCCACCGAGTGCCCGACGCTGCTCAACAACGGCTATGGCGAGCACAACATCCAGGGCATCGGCGACAAGCACGTGCCGCTGATCCACAATGTGTTCAACACCGACTATGTGATCGGCGTTTCGGAGCGTGCGCCCGACAGCCTGAACCTTCTGTTCAACCTTCCGGCCGGCCGCGACTACCTGCGTGACCGCAAGAAGCTATCGGCCGAAACGGTCGAATCCTTCTAGCATCTCGGCCTGTCGTCGATCGCCAATATCGTGGCGGCGATCAAGCTGGCCAGATATCTCGATCTCGGCCCGGACGATGCGATCCTGACCGTCGCGACCGATGGCGCGGCGATGTATGAATCGCAATTGTCGAAGGTTCTGGACGCTTCCTTCGGTGGTAGCTTCGATGCGCTGTCGGCGGCGGAAGTGTTCGGCGAGCACCTGGCCGGCGCGGGCACCGATGCGCTGCTGGAACTGACGCGCGTGGAGCGTGAGCGTATCTTCAACCTCGGCTATTACACCTGGGTCGAGCAGCAGGGCGTTTCGCTGGAGGCTTTCGCCCGGCGGCGCGATCCCGCGTTCTGGGACGGGCTGATGGCGATGGTCCCGGTCTGGGATCGGCTGATCGAGGAATTCAACGCGGCCGCCTGAACGGAAGCGCGCGACTGACAAGCAAAAGGCCGGCGAGGGAAACCTTCGCCGGCCTTTTCATTCGGATGGGCGAAACGGCTCAGGCCGTTTCGCGGATATGCTGCGAGAGCTTCCACACC
>JBARWP010000645.1:0-1665 GCA_049646905.1 Pseudaminobacter sp.
CCGCATTCTGAAAAATGTTGTTACCGTAGCACGGCGACTGTTCCGTATTCAAGTTCGGCGTGTCTGCTTATCCTTCCTATAATGGCAGTTTTACGTGTGTCTATGCCCGATTCCATTGCCCGTCATGTTGCTCACCCGGTTGACTCTGTTGAAACCGAACTGGTCGCCGTATTGGTGGCGGTTACTCAGGGACAACCCAGGGTGCTTACTCGTGACTGCAGCCAGGCTCTTCCTGCGGGGCCTTTTGAGTCGTCGCACAGGTCGCTGCAGGCAGGTCTGCGCGCATGGGTGGAGACACAAACCCATCATCCGCTGGGATATGTCGAACAACTGTACACATTTGCTGACCGCGATCGCGCCAATCTTCAGGGGCAGCGCATTATTTCGGTCAGTTATCTGGGGTTGACTCGTGAGTCGCCCAAGCTTGATGACGAAAGCGTAGGCTGGCAAGACTGGTACCGTTATTTTCCGTGGGAAGACTGGCGTGAGGGCATGCCGGCTATGCTGGAAAATATGATTATGCCTGCGCTGCACGCGTGGAGTCGCGATACTTCTGACGACATCGGTGGCCGGCAACGTCGTCAGCGCGTGGAATACACCTTTGGCAAAGACGAATCATCCTGGAACGAAGAACTGGTCTTGCAGCGTTATGAATTGCTGTTCGAGGCGGGGCTTGTGCCCGAGGCCAAGCGACGGGAAAACGCCAGATCTGGGCCACTGGTGCCAGGCGAGGTCATGCAACATGACCATCGTCGCATTCTGGCCACTGCCATGGCACGACTACGCGCAAAAATACGCTATCGCCCTGTGGTGTTCGAACTGATGGCGCCTTCGTTTACTCTGCTGCAACTTCAGCAGGCATTTGAAGCGGTGGCAGGGCGCAATCTGCATAAGCAGAATTTCCGTCGTTTCATTGAGCAACAGGCCCTTGTTGAAGAGACGGGGCAAATGACACGCGGCACGGCTGGGCGTCCCGCCAAACTGTTTCAGTTTCGCGGCGATGTCATGCTCGAACGCGCTATCGCGGGTAGCAAGCTTCCTTTGGCCCGTTAGCCGAGCATCAATTCGGAGCGCCAGATTGCGGGTGGTGGCCTGTCGCTGGCCGGTGCTCGGGTTGATCTGCGTGTTGGGCCATTGCGACTGTGCTAATGCCCGACATTGGCGTCAACCCTACCCGAGTTTGTGTGCCGTGGTTAGTCGAAGATGTTGCCGTTGAGCAAAATGGAACGATCAACATCAGCAATGTCGGTGCGACCGCAAAACGCCATAGTGACATCGAGTTCGTTGGCCATAAGCTGCAGGCAACGCGTGACCCCCTCTTCGCCCATGGCGCCCAGCGCATACAGAAAGGCCCGACCTATCATGGTGCCTTTGGCGCCCAGTGCAACCGCCTTGAGTACGTCTTGACCCGAGCGTATGCCGCCGTCCATCCACACCTCGATATCGTTGCCTGCCGCCTGCGCGATGGCGGGCAGTGCCGAGATGGAGGAAGGGGCGCCATCGAGCTGCCTGCCGCCGTGGTTGGATACGATGAGGGCATCAGCCCCTGAGTCGACCGCCAGACGGGCGTCTTCAGCGTCCATAACGCCTTTGAGCACCAGTTTGCCGCCCCAGCGTTTTTTGATCCATTCGATATCTTCCCAGCACAATGAGGGGTCAAACTGC
>JBARWP010000646.1:0-3125 GCA_049646905.1 Pseudaminobacter sp.
CGAAAAGGCGGTGTTCGACGGCGAGAACGTCGAGGCGCGGGGCTTCATGCTGCTGGGCTCCATGCTGGCCGGGCAGGCCTTCGCCAATTCGCCGGTCGCGGCCGTCCATGCGCTGGCCTATCCGATCGGCGGCACCTTCCACGTGCCGCACGGGCTTTCCAACGCGCTGGTGCTGCCGCATGTGCTGCGCTTCAACGCTCCCGAGGCTGCCCGTCTCTATGCCGAGATCGCGGCCGATGCCTTCCCGCATCTGGAGCGGGAGCCGGGCATCCAGGGGCGCTGCGCCGCCTTCATCGAGGAACTGGCCGCGCTGTCGGGCAAGCTTGGCCTGCCGCCGCGCCTGCGCGATGTCGGCATCGGCGAGGAGCATCTGGCCAAGATGGCGTCGGACGCGATGAAGCAGACCAGGCTCCTGGTCAACAATCCGCGCCCGCTTGCCGAGGCCGATGCGCTGGCGATCTACCGGGCGGCGTGGTGAGGCCATGAGCGAACGCCCGGCCCCTTCGACCCGCGACGCCTACAAGGTGTTCCGCGCCATTCCGACCCGCTGGCTCGACAACGACGTCTATGGCCATATGAACAATTCGGTCCACTACACGCTGTTCGACACGACGGTGAACAGCTGGCTGATCGAGAACGGCCTTCTCGATATTCATGGCGGCGAGCGCATCGGCCTGGTGGTCGAAACCGGCTGCCGCTACTTCGGCGAGATGGGCTACCCGGACATGATCGCGTCCGGCCTGCGGGTGGCGAAACTCGGCACCTCCTCGGTGCGCTACGAGATCGGCCTGTTCCGGAACGATGCGCAGACCGCCGCCGCCGAGGGCTTCTTCGTCCATGTCTATGTCGACAAGAAATCGCGAAGACCCGCACCGCTTGACGACAGGCTGAGACAGGCGCTGTACGCCCTGGAAGCGGGCGGCGCCTGAACACCCGGCAGGGCCATGCGGTCTCAAATCGTTATTTTCAAGCAAGCATAATGCTTCGGCCCCAGGCTATCCCCCGGAGCTCCCGATGCAACGGATGCCGGCTTGTCGCGACCTGCTTCAATGCTGTGACAGGGCAGTGACGGGCAGCGAGGGGGAAGCTAATCGATTCAATGCTATCCAAACCCTGGTATATTCGTTATACGTGTTCATATATTATATGCATCGATGTACAGGCAAACACCAAGCTTCCTTGCACGCCATAGGCAGCATATCGTCCATTCACGAATGCCCCCTGGAATCGCTATCAGAAGCTCAGCACTGACTGTAAGACCTTTGGGGCTGTCATCATGAAGAAACCGGATGGAACCTGGGAGCGGGTGGAGGAGTATGTCATCGACTTCGCTCTCGAGCGCATGCGCGCCGGCGAGAATGTCGCACTCGTCACGCTGGTCCAGATCGAGGGTTCGTCGCCGCGCCCTCTCGGTTCGCAGATGGCGGTTTCGGAATCTGGCGAATGGGTGGGCTACCTCTCGGGAGGCTGTATCGAGCGCGCGATCGTCGCGGAGGCACTCGCCGCGATCGAGCAGGGCAGCAACCGCCGCGTCCGCTATGGAAAAGGGTCGAAATATATCGACATCCAGCTTCCCTGCGGCAGCTCGATCGAACTGGTGCTGGATGTCAATATATCCGAAAGCGAGCTTGCGGCGGTCGAACTCGCCCTTGCGCGCCGGCAATCCGCGACCTTGCGCGTGCCGGGCGTCAACGATGCCGATCCCGGCGAAGTCTTCACCCGCCACTATTATCCGCGCCGCCGGTTGATCGTGATCGGGGTGGGGCCTGCCGCCGTTCAGCTGGCCAGGCTGGGCCAGCTTTCGGGCTTCGAAGCCGTCCTCTATTCTCCCGATGACGCAACGCGGAGCACGGCGGAAGGGGAAGGCGTCGAAACGGTCGGGGTCAGCAGGAGCGTATTGCCCGATTTCCAGGTGGATTCGCGGTCGGCCATCGTTTTCATGTTCCATGACCATGATTGGGAAAAGCGCCTGATCCCTGCGGTGCTGGAAACACCCGCCTTCTATATCGGGGCGATGGGCAGCAGGCGCACGCATCGCCAAAGGTTGGACATGCTGGATCTAAACGGCATCGATCCGGTTCAACTGGGCCGCATCAGGGGGCCAGCCGGCCTGTTTTCAGGTGCCAAGAGCGCGCCTGACGTCGCGATCTCGATACTTGCCGAAGTCATGCAGATGGAGCGTGGCGCGAATGTTTCGATTTTCAGCTGCGAGCAGGGTTCGGACGAGCAGAAAACCATAAACAGGTGACGCTCCACCATGTCGGGCGTCCACGGCTTGATCCGCCGCCGCTCGTTGTGAAAAACGAGATTGATCGACATTGTCGGCGGGCATAGTCATGGCAGGCGGAGTTGCGTCGCCATGAGCCATTTTATTCTTCTCACCCTGCATCTTTTTGCCGCCATCATGTTTGTCGGCACCGTCTTCTTCGAGGTTCTGATCCTGGAAGGCATCCGCAAGCCCGTCGGGCGCGATGCGATGCGCTCGGTGGAAAGCGCGATCGGCCAGCGTGCGCGGCGCGTGATGCCGTTCGTCATCGTGGTCCTCTATGCGGCAGGCATCACCATGGCCTGGCAATATCGCGATATGCTCGCGCATCCTTTCGACAGCCGCTTTGCGACGCTGCTGTCCTTGAAGATCGTTCTCGCGGCAAGCGTGCTGGTGCACTTCATCACCGCCGTGACGCTTGGCAGCCGGGGCAAGCTCAAATCCCGGCACGTCAAATTCATCCATATCAGCGTCTTTTGCCACGTCGTGCTCATCGTCTTCCTGGCAAAGGCGATGTTCTATCTGTAGGCCGGTTCAGTTTTCGACCAGCCCCTCACGCCTGACTCTGCCCCTCACCCCGCAAGTGGGAGAGGGGGCGTCAGCGTTGCGGCCAATCTCCTTCTCCCCGTGCTACTGGGAGAAGGTCCCGGCAGGGGGATGAAGGGCGATTCTTCTTGAATCTAAAAAGCTTTAGGCCGCGGTCAGCCGACCATGTCCAGCCCGATATCGAGGATCGGGGCGCTGTGGGTCAGCCAGCCGACGGAAATGTAATCGACGCCGCTGGCCGCGATTGCCGGCGCGGTGGACGGGTTGACGCGGCCCGACGCCTCGGTGATCGCCCGCCCGCCGACCATCGCCA
>JBARWP010000647.1:0-17961 GCA_049646905.1 Pseudaminobacter sp.
GGCTTGGCGCCTACAACATGAAGGGTGGGCATGCCTCGGTGATCCTGGCAGTCGAAGCGCTTGCAAGGGCAAAGACCAAGCTGCGCGGTGATCTCATCATAGCCGGCGTCGTCGGCGAGACCTGCCATACGACGACTGCCCACTACCAAGGCTCGCGGTATCGCGGCTGTGGGATCGGCGCGCGTTTCATGGTGGCAAACGGTATCAACGCCGACATGGTCGTCATCCCTGAGCCGACATCGAACAGAATTTCGGTCGCGTCCGGCGGTTACGTCTTCTTCGAGATGACCACCCGCGGAAACCCTGGTGCAACCTATCGGCGCGGCGGCTCGACCGTGCAGGTGAAACCTGGCGAAGACGCTATCCAGAAGATGCTGAAGGTGATCCCGTCGTACCAGAGCTGGGGCGACGACTATGTCGCCAATACCAGCTACAACGGCGAGCCTGCCGGCCATGTGAACATCATCGCCATCGAAGGCGGACATCCGTTCCGCCCTTCCAAGCTGTCGAGCTTCTGCCGGCTCTATCTGGAAGTGGGCATCATGCCGGGCCAGGAGCACGGCGACATCATCCACGCGATCCGTGAGCACACCGGTCGCCTGAAAGGCGAAAACCCGGAGCTGGAGGTGGAAGTGAAGGTCGTGCAGACGGCGGCGACCGCCGAGGTTTCGCCCAACGAATATGTCGTGCGCGCGATTTCGGCAGCCCATAGCGATGTTTGGGGCGAAGAGCCCGAAGTCACCTGGGATGGCTGGTATGCCGACACCGCGCCGCTGACACGGGCGGGCATCCCCGCAATCTGCTATGGCCCGCAGGGACGCATGCGCGGCGGCGGTTCGGGCTACTACCCCAAGGAAGGCGAGCATATCAGCACGGTTGACGTGACCAAGGGCGCCGAGGTCTTCGTGCGCGCGGCTCATGATGTCTGCATGAAGGACCGCGAAGAGGTGAAGGGCAACAACAAGCCGTCCGGAACGGTAATACCTTAACTCTCGCCGCAACTATTGCTCTGCTCTCTGCGGGCGAGCCACAAGCAGCCAGGGCGAATCGGCGCGATGCCGTGAGCCCTGGCAAAATTTTTTGGATCGGGTTCCTTCCGGAATTCCGTCTCACCTGGCGTCGAGGCTACCGAGTAGAAGATATTTCAGCTCCGTGAACTGTCGAGTTCGATAACAGTTTCCCACAAGCCTTTGGATTGACCCGATCGTGATTCCAATGCCGTGTATGGCTCTTAGGGCAATGGGCATCCTGACGGATGCAGTATCGTTGCTCTATCTGCTTGTTTCAGCCGCATTTGTGCAACGCCAAGTGATTCCGCTTGGCTGCAAAATGCTCAGCCCGGACGAGCCACCAATATTGGACAGCGATTTTTTGTCCAATTCAAAAAAGTCAGTAATTTCAGGATTTGCCTGGTACGCCCAAGGGGAATCGAACCCCTGTTTTCGCCGTGAAAGGGCGATGTCCTAACCGCTAGACGATGGGCGCACAGTGATGGGCCTTATAGTCAGCTTGTTTGCTGCGGGCAACCCGTCAAACGCACTGCAACAAAAACTTTTTCACACTATTTGCGGCGACGGCAGCGCCAGTTCCAATCGCGCTCGGGGCCGACATCGATATGGACGGAATTGGTATGGCAATAGGTCCCGACGCCGCCGCGCCCCGGCATGGAGCGAACGTAGTTGGCCAGTTCCCATTTGCTGACGCCCGGCACCTGCACGTCAGCTGCGGCGCAATACATATGGAGCGAATTCTTGGCGCCGCGCGCACGGCGGTTACGCTCGGAATTGCGATAGCCGGAGGTGACGATGATCTTCTTGCCGTAGTGCTGCTCCACGCTCTTCAGGACGCGCACCAGCGACGGTTTCAGGCAGGCCACGTCGACACGGTCGGTCTGCTTAAGCAATCCATTAGGGGCCAGCCTTGCCAGGCCGGCGGCCGAAGCAACCTCGTAGGAGCCGTCGTCTTCTTCATGGAGATCGACATCGCTGTCGTCGTCGAGACCGGATTTGCGCTTGATCTCGAAAAGTGCGGTCTGCCGCACGCCGGGCAGTGCGTTGTCGCTACCGATCTCGTTCCCAAGCGAGGCCATGACGACAGGTTTCTTTTCGGAGGTATTTGCCGAGGCGAGTTTTACGATCGGCTTGGCTTTCTGCTCGCGCACGGGCGAGGGGGCGGCAGGAGAAGAGCCGAAGAAGGCGGAAAGGAAGCTCTTTTTCTTCGGCGCCAGCGTCTCGGCTTTGGGAGGCTCGCCGGCGGTGGCGTAAACCGGATTGTCCATTCCGGCGGGGTTGGCTGCGGCTTCGGCCAGTTTTTCGTCGCCGGCCTGGGCCGCTTCCGATTTGGAGGCAGGCATCGGAGCCTGTGTGGCGGTCGCCTGTTGCTGTGTCGCGCTGCTTTCGACGATGGCCTGCTGCTGCGCGGTTTCGGATGCTTCCGCTGCCATGGTTTCCTGCGCGGCCACCGCTTCGGTTCCCGGTTTGGCCGCTGGCAGGAACGCCACCTCGGCCGGCAACTCGGCGTCGCCTTCTTCCATCACCGTCTCGGTTGCGGAAACCGGAGTGTCGGCGTCCTGCGAGTTTCCGGTGCTGGCGGTTTCGATCTGCTCGATGTCGGCGGTATCTCCTTCCTGTGTGGAGAAACCGGCCTGCGCAAAGCCCGGTGTGCCGAGATCAAGATTGGGGTCGGTCGTGGCGGAACACGACGCCAGGAGCACCGAGACGAGTGCCGCCATGATGGCGCCGCCCCCTCGTTTCGCAAAACGCGAGCCTCCTGGAATCAAGCCATCCCCCTTCACGTCTTTTTCACGCCACCGCGATTTGGTTCGCAGCACTCAAAATCCAAACTGAAAAGATTGCGCTTTCGCTTGCGAAAACAGAATCCGTAAGTGTTGTTTCCCGAATCTCCAGAACAGTCGAATCCGGATAAGAGTCAGCCACGGGGCCACTATTTCGCCCCGTTTTCACTCACGGTCAACTCACCACACATTACAATATATTACACGCGAACCTTGACGTAGCTTCCGGGCGCTTCGCCGAATGTTTTCGTGCGCTCGCCCGGCTTTCTCGCGTCTACCAGCTTGTCGGACTTCTCCAGGATCCATTCGTGCCAATGCGGCCACCAGGATCCCGGGTTTTCCTTGGCTTTGGCGATCCATTCCTCGAAATCGCCGGCCGGCTTGTCCCCGGTCCAGTATTGATACTTTCCGGCCGAAGGCGGATTGACCACGCCGGCGATATGACCCGATCCGGCCATCACATATTCGACCTTTCCGCCGAAATACGCGCAGCCGAGAAACACGGAGCGGGCCGGCGCGATATGGTCCTCGCGGGCTGCCAGATTATAGACGGGGATGGTGATGTCGCTAAGCGAGATGGTCCTGCCGGCAAGCTCCATGTGTCCCTGCGAGAGGTTGTTCTCGAGATAGCAGTTGCGCAGGTAGAAGGAGTGGTTGGCGGCGGCCATGCGCGTGGAATCGGCATTCCAATAGAGCAGGTCGAAGGGTGTCGGCTCCTTGCCGCGCACGTAGTTGTTGACGACATAGGGCCAGATCAGGTCGCCCGAGCGCAGCATGTTGAAGGCGGTGGCCATCTTGGTGCCGTCCAGATAGCCCTTGCCGCGCATCGAACGCTCCAGCGCCGCAATCTGCTCTTCATCGACGAAGACTTTCAAGTCGCCGGCATAGGTGAAATCGACCTGGGTGGTGAAGAAGGTTACCGACTTCACCCGCTCGTCGCCCTCTTGGGCCAGCAGGGAGAGGGCCGCTGCCAGCAGTGTCCCGCCCACGCAATAACCGATGGCGTTGACTTCCTTTTCGCCTGTGGTGGCCTCCACCGTGTCGAGGCCGTATTGCAAACCCTCGCGGATATAGGCTTCCCAGCCTTTCATCCCGTGCCGCTCGTCGGGGTTGACCCACGAGATGACGAAGACGGTGTGGCCCTGCTCGACCGCCCAGCGAATGAACGACTTCTTCGGGTTGAGGTCGAGAATGTAGAATTTGTTGATCCAGGGTGGGCAGATCAGCAGCGGCCGTTTCAACACCTTGTCGGTGGCGGGGTCATACTGGATGATCTCGGCGACGTCGCTGCGGCCGACGACCTTGCCCGGCGTAGTCGCCAGGTTGCGGCCGACCTCGAATTGCGAATAGTCGGCCTGCCGCAGTTTCAGGTCGCCCTTGCCGGCCTGGATATCCTCGGCCAGCATCTTCATGCCACGCACGAGGTTTTCGCCGCTGCTCGCCACGGTCTCACGAAACAGTTCCGGGTTGGTCAGGATGAAATTCGACGGCGAGATCGCGTTGGAGATCTGCTTGACGTAAAAACCGGCCTTGTGGCGGGTGTGCTCGTCCAGCCCTTCGGCATGTTCGACCAGATCGCTGGCCCAGCGCGATGTGACGAGATAGGTCTGTTTCAGGAAATCGAAGAATGCATTCCTGCCCCAGTCGGGGTCTTCGAAACGTTTGTCGCCACGCTCCGGCTTGGTGGCTCGCTCTTGGCCTTCGCCCCCCACCCGGTGGATCGCATTCGCCCAGATGTCCATATAGCCGGCAAACAGCCGTGTCTGCGCCTCCAATGCGCGTGCGGGGTCCGACAGCCAGTATTCGGTCAGCTTGGAGAATGTCTTGACCATATCGGCCATCGGCTCGCCGACATGATCGCGCACTTCACCTTTCTCGCGTGGCTCGGCCCAGGCGGCTGCGGCCTTGCCCGCCTGCTCGATCATGCGGGCGAGATTAAGCGCAAAGCGTTCGGGATCCTTGATGAGATATTGTTCTACAGGGGAGAGAGCATCGGTATCCGTCTTGCCCGAATCGGGTGCCTTCGACATGTTCGCGCGCGTCCTCCCGGCAGCATATTCTTGACATCCTAGCATGGGACGCCAAAACGGGTCCAACACTGTCCGGCTGAGCTTTAGTAACGCTGCAGGGGAAATATTATGACAGAGCGAGTTGACGCAGGCATTTTTTCCCGTTGGCGCCTGGCCGCAGGCTTTGCAGCCGCGGTCTTCATCCAGTTACCGGCTTGTTCCAGCGTACCCGAGGTCGCATCCGCTCCTCCTTCGGGCTTGTCGTCCGGCCAGCCGACAGATACCGGTACCTTTCCCAACCTGAACATTCCGCCGCAATCTGCCGCCACCCAGATCACGCCTGAAGAAAAGGCTGCGAAATTCTCCGAACTGAAGGCCGCGCAGTCCGGGCAGTCTTCTTCGACCGGCGGTGGTCCGACGGCGAATCAGAGCCAGTTGAAGAAAATCGCGGCCACCCACGCCGCCAAGGCACTTGCCGAAATTGAGGGGCAGTGACGCCTCGACCGGGCCTGCGAATGCGTATATAGCGCGTGAGGATTTTTACACGCCATTGCTGGGTCTGTCATGGAAGAGTTTCACAAGGTCCGCCGCCTTCCGCCTTATGTATTCGAGCAGGTCAACCGGCTGAAGGCGAGCGCGCGAGCCCGTGGCGCCGACATCATCGACCTTGGCATGGGCAATCCGGACTTGCCAACGCCCAAGGCGATCGTCGACAAGCTGTGTGAAGTGGTGCGCGATCCGCGAACCCACCGCTATTCTTCCTCTCGCGGCATTCCCGGCCTTCGGCGCGCCCAGGCCAATTATTATGCGCGTCGTTTTGGCGTGAAGCTCGATTCCGACACCCAGGTCGTCGCGACGCTGGGCTCCAAGGAAGGCTTCGCCAATATGGCCCAGGCCATCACTGCGCCTGGTGATGTGGTGATGTGCCCCAATCCGACTTATCCGATCCATGCATTCGGCTTCATCATGTCGGGCGGTGTCATCCGCTCGCTGCAGGTGGAGCCGGATGACGGCTTCATCCCGGCGCTGGAGCGTGGCGTGCGCCATTCCATCCCCAAGCCATTGGCGCTGATCCTCAATTATCCGTCGAACCCGACCGCCTATGTAGCGACGCTCGATTTCTACAAGGACGTCGTTGCCTATGCCAAGAAGAACGAGATCATCATCCTGTCCGATCTCGCCTATTCGGAAATCTATTTCGACGGCAATCCGCCGCCCTCGATCCTGCAGGTTCCCGGCGCGATCGATATTGCGGTGGAATTCACCTCTATGTCCAAGACCTTCTCCATGCCCGGTTGGCGCATGGGCTTTGCGGTCGGCAATGAACGGCTGATCGCGGCGTTGACGCGGGTGAAGTCCTATCTCGACTATGGCGCCTTCACGCCGATCCAGGTTGCCGCCACCGCGGCGCTGAACGGCGACGGCAGCGACATTGCCGAGGTGCGCGAGGTCTACCACAAGCGTCGTGATGTCATGGTCGATGCGTTCGGCCGTGCCGGATGGGCCGTGCCGGCTCCTGCGGCGACGATGTTTGCCTGGGCGCCGATCCCGGAACCGTTCCGAGCCCTTGGCTCGCTGGAGTTCTCCAAGCTCTTGATCGAAAAGGCCGACGTTGCCGTCGCCCCGGGGATCGGCTTCGGCGAGCATGGCGATGACTATGTGCGCATCGCGCTGGTGGAGAACGAGCACCGGATCAGGCAGGCGGCGCGCAACATCAAGCGTTTCCTGGGCTCTGCCGGCGGCAAGCCGGATAATGTGGTGCCGCTGGCGGCGCATCGCTGAGCAGCAACCAATCTCTAGACTTTCCAAGGACAAGCGGAACATGGCCGAAGCGTTGCGTATTGGGATTGCCGGGCTCGGAACGGTCGGCGCGGCGACGATGCGTGTGCTGGCCGGCAAGGCCGCCGAACTCACCCGCCAATGCGGGCGCGACCTCGTCGTTACCGCGGTTTCGGCACGCGACCGTTCGCGCGATCGCGGCATCGAACTCGGCGCGGTGGAGTGGTTCGACGATCCGATCGACATGGCCCGGACTGCCAATATCGACGTTTTTGTAGAACTGATCGGCGGCGACGAGGGACCGGCCCACGCCTGCGTCAAGGCTGCGCTGGAGACAGGCCGGCACGTGGTCACCGCCAACAAGGCGCTGCTGGCCAAGCATGGCGTCGCCCTGGCCGAAATTGCCGAAAGCAAAGGTGTCCTGCTCAATTACGAAGCGGCGGTCGCCGGCGGCATCCCGATCATCAAGACGATGCGCGAGGCCATGGCCGGCAACACCGTTTCGCGGGTTTTCGGCATCCTCAACGGCACCTGCAACTACATCTTGACCCGCATGGAGGCCGAAGGGCTTTCCTTTGACGAGTGCCTGAAGGACGCCCAGCGCCTCGGTTATGCCGAAGCTGACCCGACCTTCGACATCGAGGGGCATGATACCGCGCACAAGCTGGCGATCCTGACCAGCCTTGCCTTCGGCTGCCGGATTTCGGCCGATGACATCTATATGGAAGGCATCAGCAATATTTCGCAGGCCGATATCCAGGCTGCGAGCGAACTCGGCTATCGCATCAAGCTGCTTGGGGTCGCCCAGCAGACCGAAAGCGGCATAGAGCAGCGTGTGCACCCGACCATGGTGCCCACCGCCTCTGTCATTGCGCAGGTTCACGGCGTCACCAATGCGGTTGCGGTCGAAACCGATATCCTGGGCGAACTGCTTCTGTCCGGTCCCGGTGCAGGCGGCAACGCCACGGCCTCCGCCGTGGTCGGAGACATCGCCGACATCGCCAAGAGCCGCCCCGGCTTCCAGCATGGCCCGGTGTTCGGGCGCCCGGCGCGCGAACTCAAACCCTACCAAAGAGCGCGCATGCGCTCGCATGAGGGCGGCTATTTCATTCGCCTGACCGTGCATGACCGTGTTGGTGTGTTCGCGGCGGTCGCCAAGCGCATGGCCGACAACGAGATTTCCCTGGAATCGATCGTCCAGCGTGCGCCCAAATCCATGAACGGCACGAAAAAGACCGTTATCCTGGTTACCCATGCCACCACCGAGGCAGCCGTGCGCAAGGCGGTGGAGGGTATCACCAAGGACGGCCATCTGGTGGATAAGCCACAGGTGATCCGCATCGAGCGGGCGGGCTAATCGATTCATCCTTTGCCAATTGGCAAGAACCGCGCTTGCGGGGCTTGCCGTTGCCACTGCCGTTTGACACAAGAAGCCAGTCGCCGCGCTTTGCAGGTGCGGCACGTTCAATTTGTACGGGAATACTCGATATGGCGAAGAAAATTGCGGGTGGTCTGGATCGCATCCTCACCATGGAACTGGTTCGCGTCACGGAACGCGCTGCGGTGGCTGCGGCGAGGCTGCGGGGCAGGGGCGACGAGAAGGCGGCCGATCAGGTCGCGGTCGATGCCATGCGTGCCGAACTGAACCGTCTGGCGATCAAGGGCACCGTCGTCATCGGCGAGGGCGAGCGCGACGAGGCACCGATGCTCTATATCGGTGAAGAGGTCGGCACCGGTGACGGACCGGAGGTGGATATCGCACTCGATCCGCTGGAAGGCACCACGATCTGCGCCAAGAACCTCCCGAACGCGCTTGCCGTCATCGCAATTGCCGAGAAGGGCAGCCTGCTGTTTGCGCCGGATGTCTATATGGACAAGATCGCCGTTGGTCCCGGCTATCCCGCCGGCATCATCGACATCGACGCCACCCCGCAAGAAAATATCCGCAAGGTTGCCGAAGCCAAGGGCGTGCCGATCGGTGAACTCACGGCCTGCATCCTCGACCGGCCGCGTCATGCCAAGCTCATCGAAGCCGTGCGCGGCACCGGTGCCGCCATTCGCCTGATCGGTGATGGCGATGTCGCAGGCGTCATCCACACCACCGATCCGGACGAAACCGGCATCGATATCTATCTCGGCACCGGTGGCGCGCCGGAAGGCGTGCTTGCGGCCGCCGCGCTGCGCTGCATTGGCGGCCAGATGCAGGGCCGTCTCCTGCTCGACACGCCCGAAAAGGTGGCGCGCGCTGCCAAGATGGGCATTTCGGACCCCAACAAGGTCTACAGCATCGAGGAAATGGCGCGTGGCGACGTGCTGTTTGCGGCAACCGGTGTCACCGATGGCAACATGCTCGCCGGCGTGAAGTTTGGCCGCAACTTCATCACCACCGACACGATCGTGCTGCGGTCTTCCTCACGCACGGTGCGCTCGATCAAGGCGCGCCATCAGGATCTCGAAAAATTCGACGCGTGACGCGCGATTTTTCACCACAGCCCTTATCCTTGGCCGCCTATGCTGCGGTCATGGGTGAGGTGACCTGACGACATGAACTCGGACAAGCGCATCTTTCTCGACGTGCGCCGCTCGGCAACCGGCCTTGTCTGGGAGCATCGCCTGAACGAGCGCCAGGAAATGGCGGCGCTCGCCATCGCCCAGGGCGAAGGCATCAGTGATATCGTGGCCCGCATCCTGGCGGGCCGTGGCGTGCTTGCTGAAAATGCTGCGCGCTTCCTCGATCCGACCATCCGCGACCTGCTGCCTGATCCCGCCACGCTGACCGACATGGAGGCGGCGGCCAATCGTATCGCCACCGCCATTATCAAACGCGAGAATGTCGCAATCTTCGGGGACTACGATGTCGATGGCGCGGCATCATCGGCGCTGTTGAAGCGGTTCCTTGCCCATTATGGTCTCGATGCCGAAATCTACATTCCCGACCGGATATTCGAAGGGTATGGCCCCAATCCCGATGCCATGTGCGAACTGGTCGCACGCGGGGCACGCCTGATCGTCACCGTCGATTGCGGCACCAACAGCGCCGCGGCAATCGATGCCGCATTGCGCGCCGGTGCTGAAGTCGTCGTGCTAGACCATCACCAGGTCAGCGGGGTGCTGCCGGTGGCGACCGCCATCGTCAACCCGAACCGGGAGGATGACCTGTCGGGGCAGGGACATCTCTGTGCTGCCGGCGTCGTGTTCCTGGCACTGGTACAGACCGTTCGCGTATTGCGCGAAAGGCTGCCGGACCGGCGGCCGCCCGATCTTCTGACGCTGCTCGATCTGGTGGCGCTTGCGACCGTCTGCGATGTCGTTCCGCTCACCGGGGTCAATCGCGCCTTCGTGGTCAAGGGGCTGATTGCCATCAGGCGGCAGGAAAATGCCGGGCTGGCGGCGCTTTCCCGCGTGTCGCGCATCGGCGAGCCGGTAAATGCCTTCCATCTGGCGTTTCTCATCGGCCCGCGCATCAATGCTGGTGGCCGCATCGGCGATGCAGCGCTGGGCAGCCGCCTGCTTGCCACCGACGATCCGGTTGAAGCCACGACGATTGCCGAGACGCTCGATCGTCTCAACCAAGAACGCCAGGCGATGGAAAACGAAATGCTGGCGGAAGCGCGCGCCGAAGCCGACATGGAACTGGCCGGCGGCGCCGGTCCGGCAGTTGTCGTGACGGCCAGTCGCAAATGGCATCCCGGCATTGTCGGCCTTCTTGCCTCGCGGTTGAAGGACCAAGCGCGGCGCCCCGCCTTCGCCATCGCCTTCAACGCCAACGGCGTAGGTTCCGGTTCGGGGCGTTCGGTTTCCGGCTTCGATCTCGGGAGGCTGGTGCGTGAGGCGGTGGAGCGCGGCCTGATCGTCAAGGGCGGCGGCCATGCCATGGCCGCCGGCATCACCGTCGAACAGGAAAAGCTCGGCGCGCTCCGTGCCTTCTTTGAAGAGCGCGCCGCCAAGGAGGTGTTCCGGCTGCGCAGCGAGGAAAGCCTGCGCATCGATGCGGCGCTTGCCGCCGACGGAGCAACGACCGATCTGCTCGATGCATTGGAAAGAGCAGGCCCTTTCGGCATGGGCCATGTCTCGCCGGTTTTCGTTCTGCCGCGCCACCGGTTGCTCGATGCGAGGCTGGTCGGTACGTCCCATGTCAAGGCCGACCTGCGCTCCGATGGCGGCGGCTGCATCCAGGCGATTGCCTTCCGTGCTGCAGACAGCGTGCTTGGGGATTTCCTGTTCAAGAACCGCGGCGCCACGGTGCATGTCGCCGGGTCACTCTCGGCCAATCACTGGAATGGCAACAGAACGGTGCAATTCCGCATCATAGATGCCGCCATGGCCTGATGGGTGGCTTAGACCAGCACCGTTTGCAGGCGTTCCAGTTCGGCAATCCGTGCCTTTGTCGCCTCGTAGCCGATCTGGATCGCCTCGTCGGCCCGATGGAATTCCGACAAGCCGATATGGCCGAGCTTAGGTTGGACTGAAAGATCAGGCGGATCGCCTGCCAACCTAGCTCTCGAGATGCGATCCTGGATGATGTTGAATGCCTCGACCATCACGCCGGTGATGCCGAGCCGGGTTTCCCTTGCACGGCTCTGCAGGTCATGCTTGCCGTTGGGTCTTGCACCCCGCTCGACCACCAGTTCGCCGGCGCTGTGCTTGATCACTGCGGCACGCCCGTAAAGGTCGTAGTGCAGGTTGACCGCAACTACCAGCGGCTGCTCATAGGCGCGGCAGACGGAAACCGGCACCGGGTTCACCAGTGCGCCGTCGATCAGCACGCGCTCATTGGCGATCACGGGCTCGAAGACGCCGGGCAGCGCATAGGAGGCGCGCATGGCGGTGATAAGCGAGCCCTTCGACAGCCAGATCTCGTGCCCGGTGCTTATCTCAGCAGCCACGCAGACGAAGGGCTTTTCCAGGTCTTCGAAGCGCAACCCGGCCATATGTTCATGCATGCGCGCAGTGAGCTTCATGCCGCCGAACAGGCCGCTACCGCCCAGATGCAGGTCGAGCAGACCGAAAAGCCGTCGTCTGGTCAGGCTGCGGGCGAATTCTTCCAGTTCATCGAGCTTGCCGGCGAGATAACAGCCGCCCACCAACGCGCCGATCGAGGTGCCGGCGATCATGTCGATGGTGACGCCGGCTTCGTCCAGTGCGCGCAAAACGCCGATATGGGCCCATCCGCGTGCGGCACCGCCGCCGAGTGCCAGGGAGATACCGGACTTCTTCTCCGGCTGCGTATCCTTCACGCCGCCCGAGGATGCTGGGCCGTTGGCCTCGTGCACATCGGGCCGGTTACGCAGTGACGCCCATTCGAGCATCTGAAAAATCTCCCACTGTCCAACACCGGACGATAGGCACGTGGCGTATCGAAATGGTGAATCGAGCCTATCCTACAAACAGAGCCGGCTCATTTCGCCTGCCGATATGTCTTTTTCGCGTCAAACATTAGCTTACTGCCATCATCTGTTAGTATGGCAGTTGCATCTTTTGTCTCTACGATACGGTAGAAGCAGGAACGCCGGCCGGTGTGACAGGTTGCATCATGGCCTGAAACATTTACCCGCAACCAC
Source organism: Pseudaminobacter sp. (assembly GCA_049646905.1). Lineage (GTDB taxonomy): Bacteria > Pseudomonadota > Alphaproteobacteria > Rhizobiales > Rhizobiaceae > Pseudaminobacter. Next base: position 12,144 of record JBARWP010000647.1, read on the forward strand.
ACCGCATCCTGATCACAATCGGTACGCAGTTCGACCAGATGTTGCAGGTTGCCGGAAGTCTCGCCTTTCTTCCACAGCGCATTGCGCGAACGCGACCAGTAATGGGCGACGCCGGTTTCCAGGGTGAGTGCCAGCGCTTCGGCATTCATATGCGCCACCATCAGCAACATGCCGTCGCGAGCATCGGTTACCACGGCTGTAACCAGCCCATTGGTATCGAAGCGCGGTGTGAAAACCGCGCCTTCTTCAAGTGATGCCTTGTCGGAATGAGGTTGCTGAAACGCGATCGTTGTCATAGCCGATCCTTCTTGCGGGCACTCATACGTCGCCCCGTACTCCTTTTGACGGCACATGACCTACCCGCCAAGGCCTTCAGCCCTGGAGTTTCATGTGCCCGAAGCGCCAGCGTACTAGAACCCGTGCGAACTGCCGCTTCGTACCATCGTCAGAAACCGGATTTGTTCTTCAGGACTGTCCTTGAACGTGCCGGTGAAGGTCGAGGTCAGTGTGGTGGAGCCCTGCTTGCGGATACCGCGCATGGCCATGCACATATGCTCGGCCTCGATCACCACGGCAACACCGCGCGGATTGAGCACGTCCTGGATCACATTCGCGATCTGCGCGGTCATGGCCTCCTGCGTCTGCAGGCGATGGGCGAATATGTCGACCACGCGTGCGATCTTGGACAGGCCCACGACCTTGCCGTCCGGCAGGTAGCCGACATGCGCCTTGCCGATGATCGGCACCATGTGGTGCTCGCAATGGGAATGGAAGCTGATGTCCTTGACCAGCACGAGGTCGTCATAGCCGGCCACTTCCTCGAAAGTGCGGCCAAGCTCCTCCGACGGGCACATGTCGTAGCCCGAAAACATCTCGCGAAAGGCCTTGGCGACGCGCTTGGGCGTGTCGACCAGCCCCTCTCGGTCCGGATTGTCCCCGGTCCAGCGCAGCAATGTGCGCACGGCGGCTTCAACCTCGGCCTGGCTGGGCCGATCGGTCGCCGGCTTTTCCATATAATCGGCTTTGGGCATCAGTTTCTTGATCACGGCGTCCATGAAAGGTGTCTCCCGTAGTTCCCCTCGCAGGAGGAACGAGTTGAACGGACCACAGCCTTTTTGCGGGATCGTCGGAAAGTCCGGCCCGAAAGCGGCGTGACGTGGTTCCGGGAAGTTAGATGCATCAGTCGCCTTGCCGTTCCCGAAACGTGAGCATTATATAAGCCTTGGCGCCGCAATTGAAAGATGTACGAATGGTCATATGGGCGGATGGGAGAAAAATTACAGGCGTTTCGTGCCTGTGTTTGGATCTATCCGACCATGAAGCGCGGCGGGCTTGGAACTCATGATCGACGACGTCTACAATGGAAAAATCCTGGGCTTTGCAGGAAATATTGCGCGGATCGGCCGGCTTGATGAGCCCGACGCGGCTGCCACCGCCCACTCCAAACTCTGCGGTTCGACGGTCACCGTCTATCTGAAGATGGAAGGCGACATCGTCACCGATTTTTCCCACGATGTGAAAGCATGCGCGCTCGGACAGGCGTCGTCCTCGATCATGGCCGCCAATGTGATTGGCGCAAGTTCCAACGAGTTGCGCGAAGTGCGCGAGACCATGCGCAAAATGCTCAAGGAAAACGGCCCGCCGCCGCAGGGACGCTTTGCCGACCTCAAATATCTGGAACCGGTGCGCGACTACAAGGCGCGCCACGCCTCCACCATGCTCACCTTCGACGCTGTGGTCGATGCGATCGGCCAGATCGAAAAGAAGCGTGCCGGCGAGGCGGCGTGACCCTCCGACCGTGGGCGAGAACCATTCCAGTGAGCGCGGCTTGGCACAATCCCGCAACTGGCCCGGCCCATGGCGCAGGACGCTGGGACGTATTTTCGGCACGTCCTTCGTCCGTCTCTACCAACTGACACTGTCGGGTTTCATCGGCAATTCCTGCCGGCACCTGCCGACCTGCTCGGAATATGCCTATGAGGCCATTGCCCGCCACGGCCTGTGGGCAGGCGGCTGGCTGGGTCTGTTCCGCGTGCTGCGTTGCGGCCCCGGCGGCACGCATGGCATCGACAATGTGCCGGCCACCCTTGAGGCGCACTACCGCTGGTTCACGCCCTGGCGCTACTGGCTCGTCGGCAAACGCCACAATGCCGGGCAGTCCTGACGCGCCGAGCCTTTACGGCACGGCAAACTGATCCTAAAAGACCGCTCTCTGGCAGTCGCCGGCCGGCAGCGGTTCATGGCCCAGCCGGCCGAACCAGCGCCGATCAACAATCCCACCTGCGCTCGTATGCAGGACTGGATAGGAGAAGAAACTTGTCGAATTCCGTTTCCCTTGCATTTCCCGATGGTTCCGTCTGCGAATATGACGCGGCGACGACCGGTGCCGCGCTTGCCGAATCCATCTCCAAGTCGCTGGCCAAGAAGGCCGTCGCCTATGCGCACGACGGCACGCTGCGCGACCTGTCTGATCCGATCGGCGCGTCCGGCAAGGTCGAGATCGTCACCCGCGACGATCCGCGCGCGCTGGAACTGATCCGCCACGACGCCGCCCATGTGCTGGCCGAGGCCGTGCAGGAATTGTGGCCGGGAACGCAAGTGACTATCGGCCCGGTGATCGAAAACGGCTTCTATTACGACTTTGCGCGCAACGAGCCGTTCACGCCGGAGGACTTTCCCGCCATCGAGAAGAAGATGCGGGAGATCATCGGCCGCAACAAGTCATTCAGCAAGGAAGTGTGGTCGCGCGACAAGGCGAAACAGGTCTTCCGCGACAAAGGTGAGGCCTACAAGGTCGAACTGGTCGAGGCGATCCCGGAGGATCAGGATCTCAAGATCTACTATCAGGGCGATTGGTTCGATCTGTGCCGTGGCCCTCACATGGCTTCGACCGGCCAGATCGGCAACGCCTTCAAGCTGATGAAGGTGGCCGGTGCCTATTGGCGCGGCGACAGCAATAATCCGATGCTGACGCGCATATATGGCACCGCCTGGGCCGACCAGGCGCAGCTCGACCAGTATCTGCATATGCTGGAGGAGGCCGAGAAGCGCGACCATCGCCGGCTTGGCCGCGAGATGGACCTGTTCCATTTCCAGGAAGCGGGCCCGGGTGTCGTCTTCTGGCATGCCAAGGGCTGGAAGATGTTCCAGAACCTGATTTCCTATATGCGCCGCCGCCTCGGCGACGACTACCAGGAGGTCAACGCCCCGCAAATCCTCGACAAAAGCCTGTGGGAGACGTCCGGCCACTGGGGCTGGTATCAGGAGAACATGTTCGCGGTGAAGTCCGCCCATGCCTTCACCCATCCCGACGATCCAGAGGCCGACCAGCGCATCTTCGCGCTGAAGCCGATGAACTGTCCCGGCCACGTCCAGATCTTCAAGCATGGCTTGAAGTCCTATCGCGATCTGCCGATCCGACTTGCGGAATTTGGCAATGTGCATCGTTATGAAGCGTCCGGCGCGCTGCACGGGTTGATGCGTGTGCGCGCTTTCACGCAGGACGACGCGCATATCTTCTGCACCGAGGACCAGCTCGAGGCGGAAATCCTCAAGATCAACGACCTGATGATGTCGGTCTACAAGGATTTCGGTTTTGAGGAGGTGGTGGTGAAGCTCGCCACGCGGCCGGAAAAGCGTGTCGGCACCGATGCCATGTGGGACCATGCCGAGGAAATCCTGAAACGCTCGCTTGCTCGCATGGCGCGCGAGGACAACCGCATCAAGACCGGCATCAATGAGGGCGAGGGCACCTTCTACGGTCCGAAGTTCGAATACACGCTGAAGGATGCCATCGGCCGCGAATGGCAGTGCGGCACCACGCAGGTCGATTTCAACCTGCCGGAGCGTTTCGGTGCCTTCTATATCGGTGCGGATTCGGAGAAGAAGCAGCCGGTGATGGTCCACCGCGCCATCTGCGGCTCGCTGGAGCGCTTCCTCGGCATCCTGATCGAGAGCCATGCCGGCCAGATGCCACTCTGGTTTGCGCCGGTGCAGGCTGTGGTCGCGACCATCACGTCGGATGCGGACGACTATGCGCGGAAGGTGATGGCGCGGCTGAAAGCCGCCGGTTTGTCGGCGGAAGTCGATCTGCGCAACGAGAAGATCAACTACAAGGTGCGCGAGCACAGCCTTGCCAAGGTGCCGGTCATCCTCGTCTGCGGCACGCGCGAGGCGGAAGAAAACACCGTCAATATCCGCCGGCTCGGCTCACGCGACCAGCACTCCATGACGCTCGATGAAGCAGTGGCGGTGCTGAGCGATGAGGCGATCCCGCCGGACCTGCGCCGCGCTTGATTGAAGGTGCATCGAGGGGCGGGTCAGTCCGCCCCTTCATTTGCGTCGGTCGAGTTGGCCTCGTTGGCGATCACCTCGACCTCCTGGTTGCGTCCGCCGACAACGGTGAATTCGCGCTGGTAGATGCGGTCGCGATTCTTGGCGACGATGGTGTAGTCGCCTTCGGCCAGCACCATGGAGGCGAACGCGCCGACGCTCTCTCGCACCGGGTCGCCGGAATTGGTCAGCACCGACCATGATGTGTCGGCAATCGCCTCGCCGCCTTCGTCGCGCACCAGCTTCAGCGTCAGTTCGGCGGCACGGTGCTCCACCGTCGCCTCGGTCAGCTTGCCGGCTTCCACGCGGATGTCGGAGCGGATGACGGCGTTGACCGTCCCGTAGGTCGAGACGATGTGATAGACGCCGGAATTAAGCCGCACGACCACATTGGGCCGAACATCGGGAATGATCAGCGCGCGGTCGCCATCGGCGCCCGGTTGCGCCTCATAGATCGAGAAGCGCAACTTCTTGGGCGGAATTCTCACGCCACCTTCCAGCACAGCGTCGAGTTTCAGGCCGCCTGCGTCGAGAACCACGCTTTCCTGCTTGGGGTCGCGAGTGACGGTGATGCGCTTGGTCGCCCCCGCACGGCCGAAGGAGGCATGGACGAGATAGCTGCCCGGCTCCAGATGAAACAGGCTGGTGCCGCCCTGCGCGGAGGCTACCAGCGGCAGTTTGCCATCGGGTCCGGCTTCAGGCCGGAACACACGCCACACCAGGCCGCGGCCGATATCCTGGCCGTCGTCGGTCAGTTTTGCAGCCAGCGTCAGTTCGCCACCGCCGCGCCGCGCTAGCGGCGTGTCGTCATTGGGCTGCGCATAGTTCGAGATGTCCGGCAGCTTTAGATCGGGCAGAGGCTCGCTCTCCTGGGCCGGTGCGCCAGCGGCCGCCAGCAAAAATGCCGCAGCAGCGGTGAGGGGGATGAAATGTCGGCGGAATCCGGCGCGCATGGCTTGCTTTGAAGCCCAATGCGGTGGCAATTTCAAGGCTCAAATTGCGCGCCTCGCGCCTCCTCCCCTCCGTTCTCTAGCATCCCAGGAGAATAGACTTCATGACTTCGCCTATCATTGATTTCCTGCTGAGCAGAAGCTCGGCGCCCATTGCGGAATTGCGGGAGCCCGCGCCGCGCGATGCCGAGATCGAAACGATGATCCGCATCGCCTCGCGCGTTCCCGATCATGGCCGCCTGGCACCATGGCGCTTCATTCTCTATCGCGGGGAAGCACGTGAACAGATCGGCGAGAAACTGGCAGCACTGGCAGAAAAGCGCGAGGGACCGCTCAGCGAGAATCGCCGCGGCCAGGAACTGACGCGATTCTCGCGGGCACCGCTCGTCATCGGCGTCATTTCGAGCCCACGCGAGAGCATCAAGATCCCGCAATGGGAAATGCTCCTGTCGGGCGGGGCAGCGGCCATGAACCTCGTCCTTGCAGCCAATGCGCTCGGCTACCGCACCAACTGGATCACCAACTGGTATTCCGAT
>JBARWP010000648.1:0-10486 GCA_049646905.1 Pseudaminobacter sp.
TTATCGGGTCAGCCGCTTGTAGGTCATGCGGTGCGGATTGGCGGCCTCGGGACCGAGGCGGCGGATCTTGTCCTTCTCGTAGTCCTCGAAATTGCCCTCGAACCACTCGACATGGCTGTCGCCCTCGAAGGCAAGGATGTGGGTGGCCAGACGGTCTAGGAACATACGGTCGTGGGAGATGATGACCGCACAACCGGCGTAGCTCTCCAGCGCGTCTTCAAGTGCGGCCAGCGTCTCGGTGTCGAGATCGTTGGTAGGCTCGTCGAGCAGCAGCACATTGCCACCGGTCCTGAGCATCTTGGCCAGATGCACGCGGTTGCGCTGGCCACCGGAAAGGTTGCCGACCTTCTGCTGCTGGTCGCCGCCGCGGAAATTGAAGGACGAGCAATAGGCGCGCGTATTGGCATCGTGCTTGCCGAGCTTGACCACTTCCGCGCCGCCGGAAATCTCTTCCCAGACGGTCTTGTTGGGATCGAGCGCATCGCGGCTCTGGTCGACATAGCCGAGCTTGACGGTCTCGCCGACGCGGATCGAGCCGCTATCGGGCGTTTCCTGCCCGGTGATCATGCGAAACAGCGTGGTCTTGCCGGCGCCGTTCGGGCCGATGATGCCGACGATGCCGCCGGGCGGCAGCTTGAAGGTCAGGTCCTCGATCAGGAGCTTGTCGCCATAGCCCTTGGTGAGGCCTTCGACCTCGATGACGACATTGCCCAGCCGCTCGCCATGCGGGATGACGATCTGCGTGTCGGTCGGGCGACGCTTGTCGGCCTGTTCCAGCAGGTCCTCGAAGGCCTTGATGCGGGCTTTGGACTTGGTCTGGCGTGCCTTGGGGCTGGAGGCGATCCATTCGCGCTCGCGGCTAATCGCCCGCTGGCGCGCATCGTCCTCGCGGCCTTCCTGCTTGAGGCGCTTGGCCTTGGCTTCCAGATAGGCGGTGTAGTTGCCTTCGTAGGGAATGCCCCGGCCGCGGTCGAGTTCGAGAATCCAACCGGTGACATTGTCGAGGAAGTAGCGGTCGTGGGTGATCAGCAGCACCGCACCCGGCTAGGCGCGCAGGTGCTTTTCCAGCCAGGCCGTGGTCTCGGCATCGAGGTGGTTGGTCGGCTCGTCCAGCAGCAGCAGGTCCGGCTGTTCCAGCAGCAGGCGGCACAGCGCCACGCGGCGACGCTCGCCGCCCGACAACTTGGTGACGTCGGCGTCGCTCGGCGGGCAGGCCAGCGCTTCCATCGCCATCTCGACCTGCTGCTCAAGGTCCCACAGGTTGAGCCGGTCCATCTCGTCCTGAAGATGCGCGGATTCGTCCGCCGTCTCGTCGGAATAGTTCATCATCAGTTCGTTGTAGCGCTCGATGATGGCCGTCTTCTTCTTTACGCCATCCATGACGTTTTCGAAGACGTTCTTGGTCGGGTCGAGCTGCGGCTCCTGCGCCAGATAACCGACGGTCGCACCCTCGGCGAGCCAGGCTTCGCCGGAATATTCCTTGTCGAGCCCGGCCATGATCTTCAGGATCGTCGACTTGCCGGCGCCGTTTGGGCCAAGAATGCCGATCTTGGCCTCGGGGTAGAAGGAAAGATGGATGTTTTCCAGCACCTTCTTGGTGCCGTAGGCCTTGGTCAGGTCGGCCATATGATAAATGAATTGGCGTGCCACGCTTGGCTTTCCTATCGAAGTTTGCGGAAGTTGCGCGCTATGTAGGCGATAAGGCCCGCAACGGCAACGCCTTTCACTGTGAACATGCCAGGCCGCACCACTTGCCGGCCTGAACCGGAGCGACCTCAGGGGGATTGCCATCACTTTCGATAGCCAGCGGCTCCATGCCTCCCCGACCGGGGCGCAGATCAATCTCTATACGCGCCGCCCTCAAACGGCAGCAATCGGCGTGCTGCAGGTCAACCACGGACTGGCCGAGCACGCGGCCCGCTATGCCCGCTTTGCAGAATTCATGGCCACTCAAGGCTTTCACGTCTATGCCCACGACCATCGCGGCCATGGCCACACCACGGCACCGGATGCTCCACTCGGCAGGTTCGCGGCGCATGACGGCGGCGCCAAGGTCATCGCCGACGTGGCGGCGGTCCATCAACTGATCGCCAGCGAACATCCCTGCCTGCCGGTGATCCTGTTCGGCCATTCGATGGGCGGCATCATCGCGCTCAACTATCTGCTGCGCCATTCCGATACGGTGCATGCGGCCGCGATCTGGAACGCCAATTTTTCCACCGGCCTTCTTGGAAGGCTGGCCCAGGCAATCCTTGCCTATGAACGGTTCCGGCTCGGCTCCGACATGCCGTCGCGTCTGTTGCCGAAGCTTACCTTCCAGGCCTGGGGCAAGGCGGTGCCGGGTCATCGCACGGATTTCGACTGGCTGTCGCGCGATGCAGCCGAGGTCGGTAAATATATAGCCGACCCCTTGTGCGGCTGGGATGCTTCGGTATCGCTTTGGCAGGACCTGTTCCAGATGATCTTCTTCGGTGCCGATGACAGCAATTTCGCTTCCGTGCGCAGGGACCTGCCGATCAATCTTGTCGGAGGAGAACACGATCCGGCAACGGATGGCGGCAAGGCCGTGATTGCGCTCGCTTCCCGCATGCGGGCAATGGGCTTTTCGAATCTCGTTTCAAAGGTTTACGCTGAAACCCGCCATGAAAGCCTGAACGAGTTGAATCGCGATCTCATCATGGAGGACTTCGCCGCCTGGGCTAAGCGAGCAGTGACACGGTAACGGCGCAATCCGTCTGGCCCATGCAACAACGGTGACATGATCGCCAAAGATTTGTTACAGCCAAGCTGACACAAGCTTTTCGGAGCCTTCATGGCAAATCCTCCGCTGCACGGCATCCGCGTCATCGAACTTGCCCGCATCCTTGCCGGCCCCTGGGCGGGCCAGGTGCTGGCCGATCTCGGCGCCGACGTCATCAAGGTGGAAAGCCCCGATGGTGACGACACCCGCAAATGGGGTCCACCCTTCGTCACGAGCAGTAACGGCGAGAACCTGTCGGCCGCCTATTACCACTCCTGCAATCGCGGCAAGCGCTCAATCATCATCGATTTCTCCACGCCGGAAGGCGCGGAGACGGTCAGGAAACTCGTCGCCACCGCCGATGTGCTGATCGAGAACTTCAAGCTCGGCGGCTTGAAGAAATACGGCCTCGACTATGAGAACCTGAAGGCGGTCAACCCGCGGCTTGTCTATTGCTCGATCACCGGCTTCGGCCAGGATGGTCCCTATGCGCCACGCGCCGGCTATGATTTCATCATTCAGGGCATGTCGGGCCTGATGTCGATCACCGGGCCAGCCGGAGGCGAACCGCAAAAGGTCGGCGTGGCGGTGACCGACCTCTTCACCGGGCTCTATTCGGTCATCGCCATCCAGGCGGCCTTGCGCCACGCCGAGGCGACCGGCGAAGGCCAGCACATCGACATGGCGCTGTTCGACGCGCAGATCTCGGTTCTGGCCAACCAGAACCTGAACTACCTCGTCTCAGGCAAATCGCCGACGCAAATGGGCAATGCGCATCCCAATATCGCGCCCTACGAGGTGCTGCCGGTCAAGGACGGTCATTTCATCCTCGCCGTCGGCAATGACGGGCAGTTCCGCAAATTCTGCAACGTCATCGGCCTGGACGCTCTGGCAGATGACGAAGCCTATGCCACCAATGCGGCGCGCGTCGCCAACCGCACAGCCTTGCGGGAAGCCGTCGTCGCGCGTCTTGCCGCGTTCGAACGCGACACGCTGTTGAAAGTACTCGAAAGCGCCGGGGTGCCGGCAAGCCCGATCAACACGATCGGCGAAATGTTCGCTGATCCGCAGACGAGTGCGCGCGGCATGCGGCTCGATCTGGAAGATGCCGAGGGTAATCTGCTGCCGTCGGTACGCGCGCCGATAGGGATGTCCCAAACGCCGCTTTCCTATCAACGCCCCTCGCCGCGACTTGGCGAGCATACGCGGGAAATCCTTGCCGAACTGGAGACGACAAAATCATGAGGACCGGCGGACAACTGATCGTCGAATCGCTGGAGGCAAACGGCGTCGAGCGCATCTTCTGCGTGCCGGGCGAATCCTACCTGGCGGTTCTGGATGCGCTGCACGATTCTCCCATCAAGACCATCGTCTGCCGCCAGGAAGGCGGCGCTGCGATGATGGCCGATTGCCACGGCCGGCTGACCGGCAAGCCGGGCATCTGCTTCGTCACTCGCGGCCCCGGCGCAACCAATGCCTCGGCCGGCATCCATATCGCCCGGCAGGATTCCATCCCGCTCATCCTGTTCATCGGCCAGGTCGCCTCCCATGCCAAGGAACGCGAAGCCTTCCAGGAGGTCGACTACCGCGCCTTCTATGGTCCCATCGCCAAATGGGCGACCGAGATCGACGATGCGGCGCGCATTCCTGAAATCGTCAGCCGGGCATTCTCTGTCGCCACTTCCGGCCGGCCGGGGCCGGTCGTCATCTCATTGCCCGAGGACATGCTGACCAGCATGGCCGATGCACCGGCTGCCCTGCCCTTCACGCCGGTGGAAACGCGGCCGGGCGAGGCCGAACTGGCCGAACTGGAAAAGCTGCTCGCCAAGGCGGAACGGCCGTTTGCCATTCTCGGCGGCACACGCTGGAACGCGAAGGCCGTGGCCAATTTCCAGGCGATCGCGGAAGCCTGGTCCTTGCCGGTCGGCGTGCAGTTCCGCCGCCAGATGCTGTTCGACCACCTCCACGCGAATTATGCTGGAGATGTCGGCATTGGCATCAATCCCAAGCTTGCCGACTACATCAAGAAATCCGACCTCATCCTGCTCGTCGGCGGTCGTTTCGGCGAGATGCCCTCGTCCGACTACACGCTGGTAAAGAGCCCCTACCCCGACCAGAAGCTCGTGCATGTCCATCCCAACAGCAGCGAGCTTGGCCGCGTCTACCGGCCGACCCTGCCGGTGAATGCCTCACCGGCGGCCTTTGCCGAAGCCTTCGCTGGCAGGAAACCCGCCAAGACGCCCGCCTGGGCCAGTGAAACGGCCCGGCTGCACGCGCACTATCTCGACTGGTCGACCCCGCCAGAAACCGGACCGGGCGCGGTACAGATGGGCCAGATCATGACCTATCTGGAGAAGGCGCTGCCACAGGACGCCATCCTGACCAATGGCGCGGGCAACTACGCAACATGGGTCCACCGCTTCCATCGCTTCCGCAACTATGGCACGCAAGGCGCACCCGCTTCCGGCTCGATGGGCTACGGCACCCCGGCAGCGGTTGCTGCCAAGGCGCTGCATCCAGACCGCATGGTGGTTGCGTTCGCCGGTGACGGCTGCTTCATGATGAACGGCCAGGAATTCGCCACCGCCGTTCAATACGACCTGCCGATCATCGTCATCGTCGTCAACAACGGCATCTACGGCACGATCCGCATGCATCAGGAGCGCGAATATCCCGGCCGCGTGGAGGGCACCGATTTGCGCAACCCCGATTTCGCAGCGCTTGCCCGCGCTTATGGCGGTCACGGTGAGACGGTGGAAAAGACCGCCGATTTCGCCCCGGCCTTCGAGCGCGCACGCGACAGCGGCACGCCGGCGATCATCGAGATCAGGCTCGATCCCGAGGCCATCACGCCTACGCGTACTCTGACCGACATCCGCGAAAAGCGCTGAGAGAGACGCGTCTTTGCGCCCCTCCTCAGCCGGTAAGCCGGCTACATGCCCGATTTCTCGACCTGGCCTCGTATCTCGCCGTCCGGATTGGCCGCTGTGTGGACGTTGATATAATATCTTCCGGCCATCAGATCGGCGGCTTGTTCATCGGTCAGCGTCGCCGAGCCAGTCGCTCCACTTGTCGGATCCGGGATCGGCACTGCCACGCCGGCATTCTCGCCCGCCGCCGCCGGGCCATGGAAATGAGCAGCGGCGGCATCACCGCTCAAGCCCGAATATTCCAACGTCCATTCCAGCGTCTTGCTTTCGGTATCGAAGGTTATGTCCGCGGTGCCCGTACCGCCGCTGGAGACCGGCGGAACCTCCTGTGCCGCATCCAGGGTTGCGCTGAACCTGACCATTTCCGCCAGCACGGGCGAGGTCAGCATGGTCGCGATGGCAACACCGGCCAGCAACGAGGTAACATCAGAGCGTGTCATCTCTATCTCCCATTTGTCCTGAAGCCTGTTCTCCTGCCGGGGTGCGAACCGCCCGGTGGAACACAAGCTAACGGACTCGATGCCGGGAAGTTGCCGACATGCATGAAAAAGGGGCGGTCGCCCGCCCCTTTTCAGATTCTGCCACAAAATCGGCTATTGCAGCGCCTTGTCGGTGACTGCCGTGGTGAAGGCGCCTTCCGGCTCCTTGGTGATGATCTTCTGGTCGAGCAGCGCCTTCGACGTACGCTCATAGAGCGCAGGGTCGAGCTTGCCGTCGCCGATCAGCTTGGCCACCTCACCGACCATGCGCAGCTGATGGTTTTCATCCTGGCCGCCGGCATCCAGCACCGCCTCTGCCGCCTCTTCCGGATTTTCGACCGCATAGTGCCAGCCCTTCATAGAGGCGCGCACGAACCGCACCATCTTGTCCTCGAAGGCCGGATCCTTGAGCTTGTCTTCAAGCACATAGAGACCGTCTTCCAAGAGGTCGTTGCCCAGTTCGGTATAGTTGAAGACGACCAGATCCTCCGGCTTGAAGCCGGCGTCAATGGCCTGCCAATATTCATTATAGGTCATGACGGAGATGCAATCGGCCTGCTTCTGGATCAGCGGCTGCACGTCGAAGCTCTGCTTGAGCACGGTCACGCCGTCCGGGCCGCCCTCGGTCGGCACGCCGAGCTTGTTCATCCAGGCATAGAACGGATACTCGTTGCCGAAGAACCAGACGCCGAGCGTATGGCCCTTGAAGTCGGCTTCCGTCTGCACCGGCCCGTCCTTCGGACAGATCAGCTGCAGGCCCGATTTCGCAAAAGGCTGGGCGATATTGACCAGCGGCACACCCTTGTCGCGCGCCGAAAGGCCAGCCGCCATCCAGGTCACGATGACATCGGCGCCGCCCCCGGCAATCACCTGCTCAGGCGCGACGTCAGGCCCGCCCGGCTTGATCTCGACGTCGAGCCCTTCTTCTTCATAGAAGCCCTTGTCCTTGGCGACGAAATAGCCGGCGAACTGGCCCTGCGCCACCCACTTGAGCTGCAGCGTCACCTTGTCTGCCGCCCAGGCCTGCACGGCTGCCAGCGACATGGCGCCGGCAAGCATGGAAACAATCAGTCTTTTCATTTTTTCACCCTCTGAAGTGCGTCTATCCACCACGGATAGACGGATGCCAAAACGTGACTGCCCTTTCGAGGAGGGCGACCGCCCCATAGAAGACCGAACCCGCCACGGCTGCAACCGCGATCTCGGCCCAGACCATGTCGATGTTCATGCGCCCGACCTCCGTGGAGATGCGAAAGCCCATGCCGACCACCGGCGTGCCGAAGAACTCGGCGACGATCGCGCCGATCAGCGCCAGCGTCGAATTGATCTTGAGCGCATTGAAGATGAAGGGCATCGCGGCGGGCAGCCTGAGCTTAAACAGCGTCTGCCAATAGCCCGACGCATAGGTCCGCATCAGGTCGCGCTCCATATGGCCGGACGCGGTCAGGCCGACCACCGTGTTCACCAGCATCGGAAAGAAGGTCATGATGACGACTACGGCGGCCTTCGACTGCCAGTCGAACCCAAACCACATCACCATGATCGGGGCGACGCCGATGATCGGCAGCGCGGCGGCCATATTGCCGATCGGCAGCAGCCCGCGCCGCAGGAATACGAAGCGGTCGGCGGCAATTGCCGCGGCAAAGCCCGCGCCACAGCCCAGCACATAGCCGACGAGCACCGCCTTGAAGATGGTCTGGTTGACGTCGGCGGCCAGCACTGGCAGCGAGTTTGAAATACGCACCGCGATCGCGCTAGGTGGCGGCAACAGCAGGAAGGGAATGCCGAAACCGCGCACCAGCGCTTCCCACAACAACAGGAGCCAGACACCGAATATCGTCGGCACCATGAGACGGAGAAGTGTGTCGGTCGTGCGGTTCTTCGGTCGGATCGTCACCAGTTCGGTGACGCAGCGCCAGGCCAGCAGCCAGGCTGCCGCAATGAGAAGGAAGAACGAAGCCCGCGCCGAGCCTTCGTGGCCGGCAATTCCCGAGGCGAGTAGCCACGCCGCGGCATGCGCTCCAACGAAAAGAACGATAGCGGCATAGGCTGGCGAGGCGACTACCATGGACGCGAGCGCACAAGAGATGAGCAGCACCAGGATCGCTATGGTGATGCCGGCACTGAAGACCGACCCTCCCGCGTCCGCAGCAAGCGGAAGGGTAACGACTGCCAAGGCGCAAAAGACCAGCGCAACAGCCGCCTGCCAGGAGGCGTGAAACCGGCTCACGCCTCCCTCCCGCCCATAGCGCGTTCGGTGATGCGGCCAGCGACACCGACGAGGGCCACCAGCAGCACGGCCACCAGCGAACCGGCGACCAAAGCCGCCCAGATCTCGATGGTCTGGCTGTAATAGGAGCCGGACAAGAGCTTGGCGCCGATACCGGCGATAGCCCCGGTCGGTAATTCGGCGACAATGGCGCCGACGAGGCTTGCCGCCACCGCCACCTTCATGGAGGCGAACAGATAGGGGATCGAAGCCGGCACCCTGAGCTTCCAGAAGGTCTGTGCGGCACTGGCATTATAGGTATGCATCAGGTCGAGATGCATGACTTCAGGCGAACGCAACCCCTTCACCATTCCGACCGCTACGGGGAAGAACGACAGGTAGGTCGAGATCAGCGCCTTGGGAAACAGGCCGGTGATGCCGATGGCCGCGAAGACGACGATCACCATCGGTGCCAGCGCAAGGATGGGGATCGTCTGCGAGGTGATGATCCAGGGCATCAGGCTGCGGTCCAGCGCCACGAAATGCACGATGCCGACAGCAATCAATATGCCGAGCACGGTGCCGAACAGGAAGCCGACCATCGTCGCCGACAGCGTCACCCAGGAATGGTAGACGAGGCTGCGCGCGCTCCACGGTTTCACCTGGAAGGTCGTCTTGAAAAAGTTCTCCGCCACCTGATGCGGCGCCGGCAGGGTCGGCTTGGGCTGCGACCACGTCTTGACCAGGAATTCGGTATAGGTCGGCGTCTCGCCGGCGCGACGGTCGAGGTCGCGCTGGAACGGGCCGTTGAGCACCACCGCAAAGGCGTACCAGGCAACGACCAGCAGAGCCAGCAGCGTGGTGACGGGAATGATCTTGTCGCGCAGCCGATCCATCTAAGCCACCTGCGATCCCCCTCCCCCTTGTGGGGAGGGGTTAGGGGTGGGGGTCTGCCATTTTCCTGCCAAGGAATCCTTCCGCTCAATCCTCATAGCTGTGCCCCGCGCGCAGGCCGTCGCGAACGCGTGCGGCGATCGCCAGGAATTCGGGCGTCTCGCGAATGTCGAGCGGCCGGTCATGCGGCAAGGTGGACTCAATGACGTCGGTTACTCGGCCCGGTCGTGGCGACATCACCACGATGCGCGTCGACAGATAGACCGCCTCCGGAATGGAGTGGGTGACGAAGCAGATCGTCTTGTTCGTCGCCTTCCAGAGTTCAAGCAGTTGCTCGTTGAGATGGTCGCGCACGATCTCGTCCAGCGCGCCGAAGGGCTCGTCCATCAAGAGCAGATCGGCATCGAAGGCGAGCGCTCGCGCGATCGAGGCGCGCTGCTGCATGCCGCCCGACAATTGCCAAGGATATTTCTTCTCGAAGCCGGAGAGATTGACCAGGTCCAGCGTGCGCTTGATACGTGCCTTCTGCTCCTCGCGCGCTATACCCATGATCTCCAAAGGCAGCGCGACATTGGCCTCGATAGTGCGCCAAGGGTAGAGCGCGGCAGCCTGGAACACATAGCCATAGGCACGTGCCTGCCGCGCCTGCTCGGCGCTCATGCCGTTGATGCGGATCGATCCAGCGGTCGGCTTTTCCAGATCGGCGATGACCCGCAGAAACGTCGTCTTGCCGCAACCGGACGGCCCGATGAAGGAAACGAACTCGCCCTTCTCGATAGTGAGATCGACATCCGAAAGCGCCTGTACCGGTCCATCGCTGGTGTGGAAGGTCAGGCCCAGTTTCTTGGCTTCGACGACTGCTTGTGGTGCTGGCTGCAAGCTGGCTCTTCCCAAATTTCCTGCCGCTCGATTAGAGCATTGTTGGCACAGCGCGGGCAATGACCCGCACGAATGAAGAATCGGGAAAACAACAGGATATCGCCTCCACCTGATTCATCGCATGAGTGAACGGAGCCCGCAGCCGAGGCGGACAAGGGCGCAACCCCTGCCCCCTTGCACTGCGGGCTCAACTCATCGTTGCTTGGACAATGCCGCTCAATCGAATTCCCCTTTTCTGCCGCGCGCTTCTGCGAGCCCGTCGGCCTGCTTTCTGTCGGGAGTGTCTACTCCACGATAACGGCCGTTTCCACGACGGCGTGAAACAGCACGTCGCAGCCGGCGGCCGCCCATTCCG
>JBARWP010000649.1:0-1945 GCA_049646905.1 Pseudaminobacter sp.
GTCACGCTGCTGGAAAAGGGGCGCGTTGCGGCCGAACAATCCTCGCGCAACTGGGGCTGGATTCGGCAGCAGGGCCGCGACGCCGATGAACTGCCGATCATGATCGAAGCGCACCGCCTCTGGCAGCAGCTCGCCGAGGAATGCGGTGAGGACATCGGCCTGAGGCAGACCGGCGTGACCTACCTTGCGCGCACAGACAAGGAGATGGACGATTTTGTGAGGTTCCTGAAGATCGCAGAGGTTCATGGCGTCGATACGCGCCTTCTCAATTCGAACGAGGCCGCCGGCCTGATCCCGACCATGGCGCGCCCGTTCAAGGGCGGTTTGACCACAGCCTCGGACATGCGGGCCGAGCCATGGGTGGCCGTTCCGGCGCTTGCGCGCATGGCCGCCCGGGAAGGCCTTACGATAGTCGAGAATTGCGCGGCGCGCATGCTCGACCTCTCTGCCGGCCGGATCGGCGGCGTCTGGACCGAGAGAGGCCGTATCGCAACCTCGAACGTCCTTGTCGCCAGCGGTGCATGGACGTCGCTCTTCCTACGCGCCCATGGTGTTTCGATTCCGCAACTCAGCGTAAGAGCGACCGTCGCCGCGACCGAGCCGATGCCCGAAATTTACGCGGGCGCCGCCACCGACGAGCATATCGCCTTCCGGCGCAGGCAGGATGGCGGATATACGCTCGCGGCGGGCGGCAGCCACCAGCTCTATGTCGGGCCGGACGCTTTCCGCCACGCGACGAAATATCTGGCGGCCCTGATGGCGCACCCCTTCGGCACCCACTACCTGCCGGTCGCACCGCGCGGATATCCGGACAGCTGGTCGACGCCACGCAAATGGGACGTGGATCGTGAAAGCCCGTTCGAACGGATGCGCGTGCTTGATCCAGCGCCCCAGGCTTCCGCGCTCCGCGCGATCGACCGCGGGTTCAGGGCGCTTTTCCCGCAGTTCAGACAAGTGCGCTTCAAGGTAAGCTGGGCGGGCATGATCGATGCGATGCCGGATGTCGTGCCGATCGTCGATCGCGTTCCGGCGATCGACGGCCTTGTCGTCGCGACCGGAATGAGCGGTCACGGTTTCGGCATCGGCCCCGGGATGGGACGCGTGCTGGCCGATCTGATCCAGGGCAATTCGACGGGTCACGATCTCGCCAGGTTTCGCCTGTCCCGCTTCGACGATGGCAGCCCGATGCGGCTGGGGCCGGCGATCTGAAGCGCCCGGCCTGAAGCGCCTGGCCTGAAGCGCCTGGCGATTTCTGCGTTTAAAGCGTGTCGCGATCTTTCAGGTTCGCTCCGTACGCTTCAGGTTCTGATTTTTACGCATGTCTTTATCCCGAAACCGGTTCCCACTTTCGGGGGACATGCGTTAGCTCGGCCCGAAGAATTTGCGTGCCAGTGCGATGAAGTTCCTGACGGCTATCGAGCCGTCTCCTCGCCGGAACGCCACCGAAAGCTCGGCTTTCGGAAGAGGCTCGACGAGAGGCCGGTAGACGACGTTCGGCAACTGGATGCAGTGCAGAGATTGCGGAACGAGCGCCACGCCGAGATCGACCGAGACCATGCTGGCGATCGTCATGAAATCCCGTCCCTGCGCGCCGAGCCGCGGTTCGAAACCCGCGGACATACAGGCCTTGACCGTGTGAGCATGAAAGCTGACCTGCGGAGGATGTTGCGGGGTTATGAAGGTTTCTTCGGAAAGGTCGCGAAGCGAAACCGTTTCCTTCCCGGCCTGCTTATGCAGGCCGGGCAGCGCGATCCAGAGGTCTTCCGTCATCACACGGAGGGAAGAAACGCCTTCCGGCAATGGAACCGGCGGTCGAATAAAGCCGATGTCCAGGCGCCCTTCCGCAATGGCCTCGAGCTGGCGGAGCATTTCGATCTCCGAGATATCCAGATCCACAGGGGGATGCTTGCTACGGAATTCACCGACCATGTTAGTCAGCATTCCT
>JBARWP010000650.1:0-1524 GCA_049646905.1 Pseudaminobacter sp.
GATCGACATCTACCGTTCGATCGTGCCGTTCTTCTTCCTGATGGTGCTCACGCTCGTCATCATCATGATCTACCCGCAGATCGCGCTGTGGCTGCCGCAGGTGTATGCGGGACGATAGCAGCAACGAGGCAGGCACGAGCAACAAGGAGGCAAGCCGCGACGACAGACGGGAAAGGCCAAAGGCCGGCCATGCGCCAGGCATCGCCGACCGGCGGCCAGGGGAACGCCAGAGTTCAAACGACGATGGGAGACTGAAATGAAAGACCGCAGTACGATAAACAAGCGCGACTTCCTGCGCAAATCCATCCTGACGGGCGCGGGCGCCGTCGGCGCCACCACGCTCGCGGCGCCCTACGTGAAGGCGCAGGCGCCCATCAAGTGGCGGCTGCAGACCTATGCCGGCCCGGCGCTGGCCGAGCATGTGTGCAAGCCCGGCATCGACGCCTTCAACAAGGCCGCCAATGGCGAGATGGAAATCGAGATGTACACGGCCGACCAGCTCGTGCCGCAGGGCGAGCTGTTCCGCGCAGTGCAGGCCGGCACGCTCGACGCCGCCCAGAGCGACGACGACTCGGCCGCCGCGCCGGTGGACGTCGCCGTGTTCGGCGCCTACTTCCCGTTCGCCTCGCGCTACAGCCTGGACGTGCCGGCGCTGTGGCACTGGTACGGGCTGAAGGACATCTGGGAGGAGGCCTATGGCGAGGTCAAGGGCGTGACCTGGCTGTCCTCCGGCTCGTGGGACCCGTGCAACTTCGCCACCACCAAGCCGATCCGTTCGGTCGCCGACCTGCAGGGCCTGCGCGTCTACATGTTCCCGACGGGCGGCCGCTTCATGCAGAAGTTCGGCGTGGTGCCGGTCTCGCTGCCCTACGAGGACGTGCAGGTGGCGATCCAGACCGGCGAGCTGGACGGCATCTGCTGGTGCGGCATCACCGAATGCTACACCGTCGGCTGGGCGGACGTGACCAAGTACTACCTGACCAACAACATCTCCGGCGCCTGGGCGGGCTCCTACTTCGTCAACAGCGACAAGTGGAACGAGGTGCCCGAGCACCTGAAGGAGCTGTTCAGGATGTCGATGGACACCTCGCACTACTACCGCCAGCACTGGTACTGGTGGGGCGAGGCGCACTATCGTAACACCGGCGGCAAGTACGAGCTGACGACCATCCCCGAAACCGAGTGGAAGTCGGTGGAGGACGAGGCGGAGAAGTTCTGGGACGAGATCGCCGCCACCAGCCCGCGCTGCGCCAAGGTGGTTCAGATCCTGAAGGACTACCGCCAGGCGATGCAGAAGGCGGGCCCGCCCTACCGCTACGCCTGACCGGAAACGCCGTCAGGCTGCGAAACGGCCCGGCCGCCTGCGGCCGGGCTCACCTGTCGAAACACGGAAGCAGCCGCATTCGCGGCGGAGAAAAGAATGGCCGGAAAACTTTCGTTCGATCAGTTGAAGAAGGCGGTCGCAGAAGGCGGGATCGACACCGTGCTGGCCTGTGCCGTCGACATGCAGGGCCGGCTCATCGG
>JBARWP010000651.1:0-4600 GCA_049646905.1 Pseudaminobacter sp.
CCCACACACGCATCCGGAGACGCATCTGGTCGAGCGCATTGGCTGGTTGCGCGCTGCCGTCCTCGGCACGAATGACGGGATCGTCTCGACCGCGAGCCTGATCGTCGGCGTCGCGGCAGCCTCGGCCTCGACGTCCGAAATCCTCGTTGCGGGCAGCGCCGCCCTGGTTGCCGGAGCCATGTCGATGGCCACCGGCGAATACGTCTCGGTCAGTTCCCAGTCCGACACTGAGCAAGCCGACCTTGCCCGCGAGCGGCAGGAGCTTGCGAGCCAGCCAGACTCCGAGCGCGAGGAACTTGCGCAGATCTACCTGCAGCGCGTGACGAACTCGGCATGTCCGAGGTGACGACCGCGCGGCCGCTCCAGGCGGCGATTACCTCCGCGGCCACTTTCGCGACTGGCGCGGCCCTACCGCTGCTGACAACCGTCCTGATGCCACATTCCATGCTTGTCGCCGGTTTATCCGCCGCATCCCTCCTCTTCCTCGCCCTGCTCGGCGCGATAGGAGCACGTGCCGGCGGTGCGAATATCGGCAAGGCGACAGGGCGCGTGACCTTCTGGGGCGCGATAGCGATGGCGCTGACAGCAGGCATCGGAGCCATCTTTGGCGCGGTAGTCTGAGAGAGTGCATCCCTAAGAATTTACCTGATGACCATATTCAGCGCCCTCACAAATTGTATCGTTCGCGCGCATAGCCACCCAGACCTGCGGCGTCGAGCCGGTCCATCGGCGCAAGGAAGGTCACCCGTATGACACCCGGTGCACGGCCGATCTCGATTGCGTCGTTTATCGTGGTTCTGTTACGCACCTCCGGCGCCGTCATGCCGAGAAGCTTCGCCGCTCGCTCAAGTCCGTTGTCGACAGCCGCATTCATATTGGCGGCAGTTCCGATGACCGAGATGGGCGCAAGCTCTTCAAGACGATCCATGCCCCATGAACGGGCCAGCCGTTCGGCCCGGATGCGCTCATCCGCGCTGAATGGGCGTGCCAGTGGCGGAAGATCTTCGAGGAGTGGGAACAGCACTGGGCCGTCGATGGGAAAATTCTTCACCACCTCGACCTGAAGGGTGACGCTTCCGGCGACGTCCATCGTATGGCCTGCGATCTCGCCATCGCCCTGGGCGGCATGCATGTCGCCCATATAGACACCTGCGCCCCTGACCTTGACCGGCGCGATCAGGATAGCGCCTGGGCGTACGGCGTCGATGTCCATGCCGATCGCGCCAGAGCTGTGCGGATACTCGCGATGATCAACCGCGACGTCTTCGCGGCTGGGGCAGGCGTCGATTTGGATGCGATCCGAGCATTCGAGTCCGAAGCAGATATTCTCGACAGCGGCCGGCGGTGCGACTACAGCATGCACTCGAACGTTTGGGCGTGGATTTTCTGCCAGAGGAGAACGGCGGCGGCGTTGACTGAGGTTCGGCCGCGCCGGGACAAGGCAGATTTCCCGCTAGGAAGCGGAGGGCAGGGCGGCGGACGACTATGCGGGGGCGGCACGCATGAAATGTGCGGCAAAGGGTATAGATATGAACCAGCGGCTCCATTCTTCTACGCCCGATGATTATTCGCTTCTGGCGGCCGACACGGTCGTGCGGAGTTTCGGCAGCGACGCCAAGCGTGGCCTGACCGGCCCGGATGCGGCTCGGCGTCTAGTGGAACACGGCCGCAATGAATTGCGGGCAGTATCGCCAATGCCCGCCTGGCGTTACCTGCTCACGCAGTTTCAGGACCCGCTCATTTATCTGCTGATCGGCGCGACAGTCATCGCCCTTGTGGCATGGCTGATCGAGGGCCGTGAAGGCTGGCCGATCGATGCGATCGTCATCACCATGGTGGTGGTGGCCAATGCGGTTCTTGGCTTCGTGCAGGAGACAAGGGCCGCGAACGCTGTCGCCGCGCTGGCGCGGATGACGGCTGTGACATCTTCAGTGCTGCGCGAGGGGAAGCGAAAGCGCATCCCGAGCGACGAGTTGGTCCCGGGCGACATCCTGCTGCTGGAGGAGGGCGACGCCGTTGGCGCCGACGGTCGGCTTCTGCTTTCGGCGAGCCTTCGCGTGCAGGAAGCCTCGCAGACTGGGGAAAGCGAGGCTGTTCTGAAAGACGCAGCCGCCTTGGATGACCCCGCGCCGCTGGCCGAGCGGCTATGCATGGTGTTCAAGGGCACTGCTGTCGTGCAGGGGACCGGACGCGCCATCGTCACTGCCGTCGGTATGCATACCGAGATGGGCGCCATCGCCACCATGCTTGACGCTACGGTGGAGCAGCCGACGCCGCTGCAGAGGGAGGTGGCGCTGATCGGCCGCACACTCGGCATCGCCGTCGTCGGCATCGCCGTCATCGTGGTCACCACGGTACTGTTGGTATCCGACATAAAAGGTCCTTCGGACGTCATCAAAGTGCTACTGCTGGGCGTATCCTTGGCAGTTGCTGCGGTACCGGAAGGTCTCCCCGCCATCCTGTCCCTCGTGCTAGCGCTCGGGGTGCAGCGCATGGCCAGCCGTAACGCCGTGGTCAAGACCCTGTCGTCAGTGGAGACTCTTGGCTCGGCCTCCGTCATCTGCTCGGACAAGACCGGCACGCTGACGCGCTCCGAGATGACGATCGAGCGGATCATGACGGCGTCGGGCGGCAGCCGCGTAACCGGCGCCGGCTATGCGCCGCTAGGCCATCTGGAGGTCGAGGGTGTGGCGCCGGAAGGAGTACTTCGCGCCGAGCAGATCGTCGTCCTGAGCGGAGGCAGCCTGGCCGGCAATGCCGCCTTGCGGCAAACGGAAGACGGCGCCTGGGAAATCCAGGGCGATCCCACCGAAGCCGCGTTTCTTGTGGCTGAGCGCAAGCTCGGGGTGGAAGACCGCCGCCAGCGACGCTTCGAGCGCATCCGCGAGATCCCGTTCAGTTCAGACCGCAAGATGATGTCGACCATCGTACTCGACCACGAGCATCGCGGCGAACGTATCCTCGTCACCAAGGGTGCGCCTGACGTGCTGATGCTGCATTGCAATCGCATCCGGGTTGGCATGGACGTGGCCCCGTTCGACGAGGCCCAGCGTGCACGCGCGCAGGCCGATGTGGAGCGCCTGTCCGACGAGGCGTTGCGCACTTTGGCGGTCGCCTATCGGCCGCTGGAAGCTGAAGAAGATGCACAAGCCAGCGAGACGCTGGAGCACGACCTGATTTTCGTAGGCACCGTCGGCATCATCGACCCGCCGCGCGAGGAAGCAGCGGTAGCGATTGCCGCGGCTCGCCGGGCCGGCATCCGGGTCATGATGATCACCGGCGACCATCCACTCACTGCGGCGCGCATCGCCGCCTTGCTGGGCATCGTCGAGAACGGGACGAAGGCGCTGACCGGAGCCGAACTGGACGCCATGGATGATGCTGGTTTTGCCGCCGCGGTGCGTGCGATCTCGGTCTACGCCCGCGTCGCACCCGTGCACAAGCTGCGCATCGTCGATGCACTGCAGGCCGATGGGAATGTCGTGGCGATGACTGGCGACGGCGTCAACGACGCTCCGGCGTTGAAGGCTGCCGATATCGGCGTCGCCATGGGGATCACCGGCACCGAAGTCACCAAGGAGGCGGCCAAGATGATCCTCGCCGACGACAATTTTGCCACCATCGTCGAGGCGGTGCGCGAAGGGCGCGGCATCTTCGACAATATCCGCAAATTCCTGCGCTATCTGCTGTCGTCCAACATGGGCGAGGTTCTGACGGTGTTCCTCGGCGTTGTCGGGGCTGGCGTGATCGGGCTGGGTGGCACCGAAGGCGGCGAGCTGGTGCTGCCATTGCTGGCCACCCAAATCCTCTGGATCAACCTGATCACCGACTCCGGTCCCGCACTCGCCATGGGCGTCGACCCGGAAACCGACGATGTGATGGCGCGTCCGCCCCGCAAGGCGAACGAGCGCGCTATTGATGCGCGGATATGTCGCGGTGTGATTGAGATCGGTCTGGTCATGGCGTTGGCGACGCTTCTCACCATCGATCTCTACTTGCCCGGCGGGCTGATAGAGGGTTCGCAAAGTCTTGATCAGGCACGCACGGCCGGGTTCACCGTGCTGGTTCTTGCCCAGCTGTTCAATGCGTTCAATGCGCGTTCCGAAACCACCAGTGCCTTCAGCCATCTGTTTACGAACCGGTGGCTATGGGCGGCGATTGGCCTGTCTGCCGTGCTCCAGGTCGCGGTTGTCAATTTTGGCCCGCTCAACGTGGCTTTTGGAACAGTCCCCCTGCCGCTCGGACAGTGGCTGGTCTGCGTCGCGATGAGTAGCAACGTCCTTTGGTTCGGCGAGATCCGAAAATGGACGCTGCGGTGGTGGAGCAGGTGAATCGAGGTGGTAATCTTCATAGACTGTGAGACGATAAACTGCCCGACGGTTCGCTCTGACGTCATCGGCCGCCCCGATGGCTGAGAACGGGCGTTTCTGGTGCCATGGCGGGCCACGGCCCCACATGTCGGTGGCGACGATGCACGGCGTACTCGCCCATGGCGCGGATGGCATCGCCGAAATGGCATTCCCGGTAGGCGTTTAGGCGAGTATTTCGCTGGCCCTGTCGCCGCAAGGCGGACCGTTGGTGTTTGCGGGCGTGACTGTGA
>JBARWP010000652.1:0-4512 GCA_049646905.1 Pseudaminobacter sp.
GGAACCCGCCGCGCCCTCGATCACGGCGATGGCGTTTCCCGCCGTCGCAACCGAGACGGCGTCGGCCTGTTCACCGCTCAGGCCTCCTTCCATCACCAGACGATCGGCCAGCGCACGATCCGGAACATGCAACGAGCGGGCCGACAATTTCCGCGCCATGGCGAGGATTTCACGCTCACAACGGATCATCTCCGGGGTGGAATAACGCATTTCGCCGATGGCATCGGCGCCGAGTTCGACGACACTGCCAATCTCGATCAGGCTCCGCACTTCCTGTTCGATCCGAGCCGCCGAGGCGCCGCTACCTGTCAGCGCGGTTGCGACCGCCGCAACCAGCTGCCGCCGTTCGAAGACGCTTTCGGTTTGCGTCAGTTGCTCCGGGATGATCCGCAACTGCGCCCGGATGTCGTGTTCCGGAGCAGTCGCCGATGCACCAGGAGCCCGCGCGCCCTCAACCACGTGTTCAGGTTCGTAGCCCTGCGCCGCCGCCATCTCCTTCCACATTCTGAATCGATCTGTGTGGTTTGCCGCTACCTTGGCCTTGCGCGAGGCCTTGGTGATGGTGCCGGCGAGCGCCGGAGCGGCTGCGCTGGTCAGGCCGGCTTCTTCCAGCGCTTCCCCGATCTCTGCACGCCGTGCCGAAAAGTACTCCGCAAGCCTGGCGTCGACGCCGCCGATTTCGAACATGCCGTTCTTGCCAATGTCGGTCACGCTCAAGCCGATGCGCTGCAGGCCGCTCGCCAGCGCCAGATGATAGGCAGCGCCGGCCGCCATCTTCCAGGCGAACAACCGCCGGCCATCGAGCGTGCCGACGGTGCCGTCGGCGCGCCGCGCCAGGTTGAGGATCACTGCATGGGTGTGCAACTGGGGATCGGCAAAGAGCCGGCCGTCGCTATGTTCGGTCGGCCGCGCCTCGCCGTGCTGGAATGCCGCAACATTGAAATGGGCGGCCTCGCTCTGCAAACCGTTTCGACCGCGTCGGCTGAAC
This sequence comes from Pseudaminobacter sp., assembly GCA_049646905.1. Taxonomy (GTDB): domain Bacteria; phylum Pseudomonadota; class Alphaproteobacteria; order Rhizobiales; family Rhizobiaceae; genus Pseudaminobacter. The sequence continues at coordinate 989 of JBARWP010000652.1, forward strand.
CCGGCATTGCTTTCTAAAACCTGGATAGCTGCGCGAACGGCCTCCGCCTGCGCCGCCTCAATTCCTTGCCGTAACTCTTCGTCGCACAGCGCCCACAGCACCGAAACCGATTTCGGCGCCGAGAATGTCATATCGTATCCGGGTACGCGATCGATGTGGCCGCCGCCATTGCTCAGCAAGCACGTTCCATCCGGCCCGATGGCTGCATGAAGCTGTTCGAACAGCTCGGCCTCGACCTGCGCACCATTCGCGATGCCGAAACCTTCGCCCCCGGCAATCCATTCGCCCGGCGGCTCGCTGCCCCCGAGATAATATTCGGATTGGGCAAGATAATATCCGGCACTGGTGCCGGCAGCGATCGTCGCCACCATCGGCAAGCTCCCCTTGTTGCCTGCCGATGATCGCGTGCTTCAAGAGTGCGGAGTCCGGGAGCAAATGCCGCAATCGGATTCCGTCACGGAGAAGCCGCCGGCTGTTGTGGAGTGCGACGCATCCAGCGTGCCGGCCTGTGCGCTGGCCGACGGTCCGGCCAGGCCGTGAACGGCACGTCGAGCAGCGCCGGATCGCCGAGGCCGAGCACGAGGCAGCGGATCAGCATCTGGCCACGAACCTTGCGGACGCCCAGTTCCGTCTCCATCCGCTCCAGCGGAAACACCGGATGCGTCTCCCGGCGCTTCTCCAGTGACTTCTCGCCGTTCGCGCCGGATGGTCGGGATTCATGCCACTCGACCACACGATCACCGATCAGGATCTTCGAGATCCGCTCGGCGGTGTCGCCCGCCGTCAGACGCCCGACCACCTTGATGCCAAACCGGGCTTCCAGCGTCCTGGCGGTCGTCTCGCCATAGGTCTCGACCAACTGGCCGAGATCCTGGATCGCCGCGATCATCATCACGCCGACCTCGCGGCCGACCGACAACAGGTTCGGCAACCGGCGCAGTTCGCCGAGTTCGGCAAGCTCGTCCAGCACCAGCGCGATCTTTCTCGACGGATTGCGTTTTCGGCCAGGTGCCAGCACCAGTGCCGCGAGCCGTTCGACCAAAAGACCGCCGACGAGGGACGACAGTTCCGGATACTCCGCCGACTTCTGCACCACGATCGTCGGCGGCAGTGAAGTGCCTTCACTAAGCCATTGCATGAGGCTGAAACGCCGACTGGCCGGCACCTCGTCCCACGCATCGACGAGCGGTTTCAGCGTGGTCAAGGCCGCAACCCACAACGTGATCAGAAGGCTCATGCTGGTCCGCTGCACCCCGCCGCTCTCATCGAACGCGATCAACTCAGAACTTGCCGCGCCGCTTTCGACCAACGTTCTTTTGAAGGCGTCCGGAGATGACGTCAGCAGGTCATAGAGATGGCGCAACGTCCAGGCGCGACCATGCCGGCGGGCAAGACTGACGATGGCATCGGCCCACAGCGACCTTGCACCATCCGCCCACATCGAATCGGCCTTTGCGGCCTTGATGCTGCGCGTGGCGAACTCCAGCGCGGCGGCCCGGTCGCCGATATCGCGGGCGATGTCCCAGGCTGCGGAACGGGCGTCATGCGGCGCGACCAGGATGAAGCGATCCGCGGGAAGTCCGGCCGTCATGTCGCCCTTGATGTCATGAACGATGGTGCGATCCCCGCGCGCGATCAGTTGTTCGAGCCATGCACGCAGAAGGCCGGTCTTGCCCGCGCCCTGGGTGCCGATCGCCAAAATATTGTAACTCTCAGCCACCGGCGGCAGCTGCACATGAGGCAGAAGCCACAGGCTGCCTGAGGAAGGCTTCCCGATTCCCCCGAGATGATGGCGGAGCGACTTACGTGCAGCCGCATCCTGGCGAAGCCGGCGTCCCCGCACATGCACGAGGCGATCGGATTGCGGTGTTGCCGCATAAATCCGCTCGCATACGAACCACGCAGTAACAACCGTTGCCAACATAACAAGTCCGGAACGCATCAACAGTGCCGGCACCATCGGCGACGCCGCAACCGCGTGCCAGACAGCAATGCCACGGCAATCGAGCGCCAGCATTCCGGCGAGGCCGTCGCCGCAGTCCGCATGGCGAGCGATGGCCCAAAGTTCCTGAGTTAACAGTGCAAGATTGAAGCTCTCGGGTGCCTGTCCGGGCAGCACGAGAACCGGCGGCAACAGAACGAAGAACGCCAGCAGGGAAAGCGCCAGTGCGATGATCCCGGCAAACCAGGATCCGGTGCGCGCCGGCCACGGCGAGCGAAATTCAACGAAAGGATTCATGACAGCATCTCCCTGACAATGGGAATGATCTTTTCGACCGAGACCAAAACGAACAGGCCGAGTGCGATGACGATCGCGCCGGCCCGAAGGCCGGCGGTCGCGCCGCCCATCCAAAAGGGCCTTTCTGGACACCGAAGTTCTGTCCAGCCCGTCCGGGATGGCCTGATTCCGGTTACGTTCCGTGAGGGCCGGCTCACCGCCTGCCATTCGGACGGAGGCGACGAGCCAGCGCCGATCATTCCTAGGAACTGCTGCAAACCCGCCGTGCCGAGCCGTTCCAGACGGCGCGCATCGAACCGGCGCGGATCGCGTTGGAATTGCCCGGCGAGTTCAGCGGCAAGACCGATGCGGGATTGTTGGCCGGCTGCGATGACCTTGCCGATGTTGCTGACGGCCCCGGTCATGACGCCACCTCCGCGTCGAACACGATCACTCCGGAGAACCTTTCCAACATCTCCGCGAAGAACGCCGCAACGTCGCCGCGCACGATCTTGGCTTCGGCGCGCGGCAATCCGGTCACCTCCATGACCTTGTCGACCGGCATCGCCGCGACGTCGATCAGGCGGCAACTGGCCGCCTCGAAAGGCCGCCAGCTCCCGGCTTCGATCAATGGCATACGGATGGAGCGTGCGATCCGCCTGAGGGGGGAGATTTCGCGGGTGAAGCTTTTGGCCGCGTCCGATGCCGGATGAAGGTCGGAGATCGTGCCGTCCCGCTCGTTCTCGACCAGCACCAGTCGTGCCGACGGCAGGCGGTCCAGAAACAATTGCGCCGTGCGTCCCGCCTGCCGGATGGCCTCGCTTTCGGCCACGAACGGAATCACAACAAGGACTGGAATCTTCCACTCTTCAAGATCGCTGGCGAGATCGACCAGACCCAGCCACTGCGCGAGCCCCGTGCCCTCGTTGGCGCCGACGTCGACCAGCACCGAGCCGCTACCGGAGCCGATTGCCTCGACCGCGGCATAGATCGGCGTATAGGCCCGCGATGCGGCGGCGGGATCACGACGTGCCAGTTTGGCGTCGATCCGGATCGTGGTGACGTCCCGTCCGAGGGCCCGCGACAGCCTTGCCTGATTGTCGACCTGCAGGACATCAAGCGGCAGATCGTTCAACTGATATGCGTCGGCCAATGCCAGCGAGGTCAGCGATTTGCCGACGCCGCCTTTTTCGCCGGCAACGATGATGAACAGCGGAGGAAGGATCGCTGGAGGAGTTGAAGGTGTCTTTGGCATACTTGAGTCCTTTCATTAGAGAGGACCCAAGCATCTCCGTTTCGGCGCAGG
>JBARWP010000653.1:0-1956 GCA_049646905.1 Pseudaminobacter sp.
GGGCGGCGCTGGCCACCTCGTTTTCCAGATTGGTCAAGAGCGACCCGTCCTGCGCCACGGCCGGTTCGATGAGGAGTGACACGCCAACCAGGGCGACGAGCGCTGCCCTAATCGCCCGCGGCGTCATTGCCCTGCTCCTCTGGGGTGCCCCAGCGAGGCCGCATTTCCTGGCCGCTGGTCGTGTCGAATTGCTGGGGAGCCACAGCGGCCGGAGCCGCTGGGCTGGGCGCGTCGGTGGGATTCGGAGCAATCCAGACCGTCACGCCGATGCCGATCACGACGACGATGGCTGCAACAATGAAGACAAACCTGCTCACCAGCGTGGCTCCATCATCTGGCCGCCGGAGCTTGACGGCGCGGTTGATTTGAAGAATTCCTCGCGCCGCGTCTGGGCTAGGTCCCTTGCCGCCTGTTCGGATTGATACCAGGTGGCCATCATTGTCATTTGCTGGGACACGAGCCCGCGTAGCTTTTGGGACTGTGCGACCTGCTGCGCCGCGATCTGATGTCCGACCTGAAGAGCTTGCATTTGGCCGACCGCACTTTGCGACATGGAGCGAAGTTGCGACATGGTCGCTTCCTCGCTGCCGAATTGCTCCGCAGTGAAGCCGGCGGCGCGCAAAGTCGCTGCGATCGTATCCCGATTGGTGTCGGACCAGTCCTGGTAGCTGGAGGAAAAGCTCTCACCATTGGCAAGGCCGGTCTGGAATTCGGCAAAGCTTTGGAAGCGTTGTTTGAGCACGTCGTCGATATTGCCCATGGAGAATGCGATCCCCTGTCCCTGGTTGACGAGCCCCTGAAGGTGCGCGAGATCGCTTTCGACCTGGCCCCAGACATGGTTCGGAAGCTGCAGCGTGTTTTGCAGCATGTTTTCGTAGATGCGAATCTGGTTCTGGATCTGCTCAGCCAGCTGGGTGATCTGCTGCACCTGGTTCTGGATCTGCTCGGCGGACTGACCAACCAGACCCACCAGTTCAGAATTATTGAGCAGTTGCGTCCATTCCGTCGCCTGCCCCGTCACCACGCCGGCATGTGCGGGAGCAGACGGGATCATGCTGGCCATAGTGAGCACTGAAATCGCGACCCTAGCGGTGTGCGAGAATTGTTTCGGCATCGCCGATCCCCCTTTCGGTAAGCCAGGCCGTTGGCCAGTTTGCGCCGTGGTCATGGGTAAGCTGCAGGATGCGTTTGAGATCGTCCTTGCCGGCCGCACCGACGAAGGACAGCGCGATCGGTCCCAGCGCCATGTCGAACAAGCGCCGACCCTCCGGCGAGGCGACGTAATATTCGCGTTTGGGGATCGCGGTTGCGACGATCTCGATCTGGCGCTCGTTGAAACCGATGCGTTCGTAAAATTCGCGTGTGCCCGGTTCGCGTGCCGCGCCGTTCGGCAGGCAGATTTTGGTCGGACAGCTCTCCTTCAACACATCGATGATGCCGGAGCGTTCGGCATCCGAGATCGACTGAGTGGCGAGCAGCACCGCGCAATTGGCCTTGCGCAACACTTTCAGCCATTCGCGGATCTTGTCCCTGAATGTCGGGTGGCCGAGCATCAGCCAGGCTTCATCAAGCACGATCAGACTGGGGGCGCCGGTCAGGCGCTTTTCGATCCGACGGAAAAGATAGAGCAGCACGGGTACGAGATTGCGCTCGCCCATGTTCATCAGTTCCTCGACCTCGAAGCACTGGAAGGTGCCGAGCGTCAGACCGTCATGCTCGGCGTCGAGCAGCTGGCCCATCGGTCCGTCGACTGTGTAATGGTGGAGCGCATCTTTGATCTCGCGCAGCTGCACGCCGCTGACGAAATCCGATAGCGAGCGGCCGGGCGCAGAAGCCATCAGCCTGATCTGGCGCGAAATCGCATTACGATGGTCGGGCGTGATTTTCACTCCTTGCATCGCGATTAGCGTTTCGACCCATTCGGCGGCCCAGGCGCGGTCGCCTTCACTGTCGAGT
>JBARWP010000654.1:0-7312 GCA_049646905.1 Pseudaminobacter sp.
CAGCGTGAGATTGCCGCCGAGATTGGGCTCGCCCGAGCCCGTGCGGGCGGTCAACAGCAGCGCGCCGAGCGCGGTCAGTACCGCGCAAAGCACATAGGCGAGCACCAGGACAGGCATCGTGCGGATGCCGGCGGCAACGGCCGCCTTGGGATTGGCGCCGATGATATAGAGGCTGCGGCCGAACCGCGTTGCCTTGAAGGTGAAAAACAGTAGGACGAAGATCAGCCCCGCAATCCAGATAGGAGCCGGGATGGACAGGATCTGCAATTGGGCAAAGATGGCCGTGAAGTTCTGCGGCAGGCCGGTCACCGGGAACCCGCCACTGATGGTGGAGGCGAAGGCCATGACGATATTGGCCATGCCGAGTGTCGTCACCAGCGGGTTCACGCCGACACCGGCAATGATCAGGCCGTTGGCAAGGCCGATCGCCGCGGCGACCAGCAAGCCCGCAGCGATGCCGTAGATGATGGAGGCGTCGCCGCCTCCCATGGCGACCATGGCCATGGAAGCCACGACGCTGACCAGCGAGACGGTGAAGCCCAGCGACAGGTCGAAACCGCGCGTCAAGATGACGGTGGTCTGCGCCATGGCGAAAATCACCAGGTAGCTCGCCTGCACGGCGATGTTGCGCAGGTTTCCCAGCGACAGGATGCGCGGCTCGAATAGGCCGAACAGCACAAGCGTGACCACGATCGCGATGGGCAAGCGGAATGCCCGCAGCATTTCCATATAGGACGGCTTCGGCACGGTCCGGTTGACGCGCGTGCTGGCTTCGGAAGAATTGCTCATGCCTTGCGCCTCTGCAGGAGAAGCCGCTCGATAGCGAGGGCCGCAATGAGGACCGCGCCCAGCACGAGCGTCTGGAACTTGCTGTCGACCTGGGTGAGGTTCATCGCGTTGGCGATCACCGCCAGGAAGAGCGCTGCCAGCGCCACGTGCTCGGCTCTTCCGACGCCGCCGCGCAACGACACGCCGCCGATGACCGCCGCGGCGATGGTCTCCAATGCCAGCGTCGAGCCGATGGTCGATTGACCGGAGCCGAGCCGAGCCGTCATCAAGAAGCCGGTGAATGCGGCAAGAACGCCAGCCAGCGCATAGGCCGCGATCAGCACCCTGGTCGTCGCGACGCCTGAGAGGCGAGCCGACCGCAGATCGCTGCCGACCGCGTAGATGTGGCGGCCGAGCGCGGTGAAGCGCTGCATCACGATGCAGGCGGCAAGGATGGCAAGCCCTATGTAGAGGATCACGGGCAACCCGAACAACTGGCCGCGCCCGACGGCGGAGACGAAGGAAGCGGCGACGCCGTAGATCGGTATTCCCTGCGTGAAATAAAGCGCGATGCCTATCAGCACGGACATCATGGCAAGCGTCACCATGAAGGGCGACAGGCTGAAGGAAGACACCAGCGCGGCATTGACCGACCCGACAACGGCACCCATTGCGATGACGGCCGTCAGCGAAAGCAGGATCGCCACCCACTCCATCCCGGGAAAGTAGGGGACGGCAACGAGCATGACGGCCGCCGTCACCACCGAGGCCGCCGCCACGACCGCGCCAACCGAGAGGTCGAAGCCCCCGGCGGTCATCACCAGCATCTGCGCCAGCGACGGGATGAGCAGGAGAGCGAAGTTGCGCATCACGTTGAGCAGGTTGATGCGGTTGAGGAAGCGCGGTTCGATCAGCACCGTCACCACGACGGCCAAAACAAGGAAGCTGATGACCACGCCGCCCTGCTTCAGGAAGCGGTCGAGCCTTCCGGCGTGACGAATCCCTGTCCGATTGAGGATCACCGGCTGCTCCATACCGGCCTTGGCATCCATATTCATTCCGTCCCCCCGAAATAGTGGGGCAGTATCTGGGCCTCGGAGCGTTCGTCCTCGCCCAGTTCGGCGACGACCCTCCCCTCATGCATGACGTAGATGCGCGCGGCGAGGTTGATCAGTTCCGGCAGTTCCGAAGTGGAAACGATGACGCAGGCCCCGCCTTCGACCAGCGACTTGATGAAATTGTAGACATCGACCTTAGCGCCGACGTCGATGCCGACGGTCGGCTCGTCGAAAAGATAGATGTCGAAGGGCTGCATCAGGCCGCGCGCCAGCATCACCTTCTGCTGGTTGCCGCCGGAAAACGCGGAAACCTTGTGCTCCGGCGCCATCGGACGCAGTGCAAGGTCTGCCAGTGGCCCCTTGATCACGTCGCCTTCGCGCCAGAACTTCAGGAACGGGCCGGCTGACAGCGATGGCAGGTCGAGCGAACTCATGGTCGCGTTTTCACGTGCCGAGCGGATCAGCGCCAGACCTTCCGAGCCGCGGTCGGCGGGGAAATAGCACACCTTTTCGGCGAGCATTGCCGGCGGCGAAGGGCGCTCGACGACCTTGTCGCGCAATCTTATGGTTCCCGACAGGATCGGTTCGAGGCCGAACACGGCCCGGCACAGTTCGCTGCGGCCGCAGCCGACCAAGCCGGCAAGGCCGACGACTTCGCCTGCTCTGGCCACAACAGAGGCATCTATCACCGAACCGCCGGCCGTCGTCAGGTTAGCAACCTCCAGCCGGACATCGCCGGGCCTGTGTTCGATTTTCGGGAAAAGCTGATCGACGGGGCGGCCCACCATCATCTCGATCAGCCCCTCGTCGGAGATATCGGCCGTCGTCACGGTCCCGATCTTCTTGCCGCCGCGAAGAACGGTGACACGGTCGGACAGGTTGCGGATCTCGCTCATCCGGTGCGAGACGTAGACGATGCCGACGCCTCTGGCCTTGAGCAGCGCCATCGCCGCGAACAGTTTCTCCGCCTCGCCATCGGTAAGGGAGGCGGTCGGCTCGTCGAGGATCAGCACTTGCGGGCGCGTGCGCAGTGCCTTGGCAATCTCCACCATCTGCTTCTGGGCACGTGAAAGGAACGCCACCGTCTCGTCCAGCGGCACATGGAAGCCGAGTTCGTCGAGCAGTTCGGATGCGGAGCGGCGCATCTCGCCGCGCTTGAGGAAAGGACCACGCGAGTACTCGTGGCCAAGAAAGAGATTCTCCAGCACCGTGAGGTCCGGCACCAGGCTGAACTCCTGGAACACGGCCGCGATGCCGATTTCCCGCGCCACCTGCGGCGACAGGTGCGACAGCGTGCGGCCATGGACGCTGTAGGTTCCTCCCGTCCACGGAAAAGTGCCGGCGATGAGGTTGATGAGCGTCGATTTGCCAGCGCCGTTCTCGCCGAGCAGCGCGTGAACCTCGCCCTTCTCCAGCGAGAAATCGACATCGTCCAGCGCAACGACCCCGCGGAACCTCTTCGTCATTCCGGAAACTTGCAGCATCTTGTCACAACGCTCAAAATCGCCGCCGAGGGAACCTGACCGCTCCGAGGGAGCGGCCAGGACTGGGAGGATCGCGATCGGATCGCGACGCAAACGATCAGGGACGGACCTGCCCGGTCCGCCCGCCGATCCTACTTGACCGAGAATTCGGGCCGGAACCCTTCCGGCGCAAAGATCTGCGTGGTGTCGATCTTGTCGACATTATCCTTGGTGACAATGCCGGGAGCGACCAGCAGGACCTTCTCGAACTCCTTCTTCTCGAGCGCGCGAACAGCAAGGTCGACGCCGATGCGGCCCATGATGACCGGATATTCGGTGGCGAAGCCGAGCACGGAACCGTCCTTGACCGCCTTCAGCATGGTCTGGTTTTCGTAGGACGACATGATCGTGATGTCGCTCAGGCCGGCATCCGCCACCGCGCCGATGGCCGCTTCGGCGGTCGGGGCGCCGCCCCAGATGACATTGATGTCCGGATAGGTCTGGAGCGCGTCCTCGACGAGTTGAAGCTGGGCGGGAACGCTCGCCTCGCCGAACATCTCCGCCAGCAGCTTTATGTTGCCCGTCTTGGTGCTGTCGCGGAAGCCGTCCATGTAGGTCTCGGCCCATCCGCTGCCCTGCGGGCCCGGGAAAGCAACGGCCTTGCCTTCTTTGTCGCCCAGATGCTTCTTGACGTATTCGCCCGTCTGGAAGCCCTTCTGATAGAAGTCTGGCGTGATGCGCGCGGTGATCGGCGTCTCCAGGATCGGGTTGGCGACAGCGACGTTGACGATGTTCTTGCCCATGCCTTCGCCGATCTTGGCGGCAACGCCGGCTTCGGAGATGGCCGAGATCAGGATAGCGTCGGCGCCCGAGGCAACACAGTCGTCATACTGCGAGATCTGCTTGGGCAGCGCGGTATAGCCGCCCGCCTGGAATACGGTGACCTTTACGCCGAGGCGTTTGGCTTCCTCAATGATACCGTAGTTGACCGACACCCAGTAGCTGTCCTGCAGGTGCGGGAAGAGCACGCACAGGTTCCAGGGCTTCTCGGCCTTTTCGAGCGGGGCGTATTCGATTTCCTGGATGTTCTTCACATCGCCGTCCTTCGCGGACGCGATCTTGAAAGGCCACCAGTCGGCGGCCTGCGCCGACACGGCCGACATCATGGTGGCCGAAATGGCCAGAAGCAGAGTCTTCTTGAACCCGTTCATCTGAACAACCTCCCTGTTGTTGAACGATCGCCCCCTCGGGGCGAATTCAGTCGATGGTGCCTGTCGAGCGGCCAGCCCCCAATGTTCGGTCACCGCCCTGTATACAATATTAGTCTCATAGCGCCGAAAAATGGGCGAATATGGCAGGCAAGCCGCAATTGTGTATCCATTATATAATTTTTACAAGCGCAGCTACCTGATGCAGCGTACATCATATATGTTATGAGTCAAGTTTGACCACTCGACCCCCGGAAGCGGCGCCCGCGGGCCGCTGCCATCCCGTCAGACCTTCACCTGCGCGGCGGCTGCGTCGAGCGAAAGCCTTACTTTGTCGACAAGCGTATCGACCTGGGACTCGGTGATGATGAGCGGCGGGCAGAAAGCCAGTGCGTCGCCCATGTTGCGGGTGATGACGCCGTTCTGGCGCAGGAAATCGTTGACGAGGCCGCCGAGCGCGCCGACCTCCCCTCGTGGGGCCTTCGCCGCCTTGTCGCCGACGAGTTCGATCGCTGCGATCAGCCCGACGCCCCTCACCTCTCCCACAAGCTCGTGCGAGGCGAGTTCGCCCAGACGCTCCTGCAGGCGGGCACCGACCCGGCGCGCGTTGCCGACCAGATCGCGTTCCTCGATGATGTTGAGGTTTTCCAACGCGACCGCCGCCGCCACCGGATGGCCGCCGCAGGTGAAGCCGTGGCCAAACGTGCCGATACGGTTGCTCTCGTCCGCCAGCGGCTCGAAGACGCGCTCGTTGATCATCAGCGCCGAGATCGGCTGGTACGAAGACGATATCTGCTTCGACATGACCATGATATCGGGCCGGATGCCGTATGTCTGGGAGCCGAACATGTTGCCGGTGCGGCCAAAGCCGCAGATCACCTCATCAGCGATCAGCAGGATGTCGTACTTTGCAAGAACCGCCTGGATCTTCTCCCAATAACCGGCCGGCGGAATGATGACGCCGCCCGCACCCATGACCGGTTCGCCAATGAAGGCCGCGACGGTTTCCGGCCCCTCGGCAAGGATCATCTGCTCGAGATCGCCCGCCAAGCGGCTGGAAAACTGCTCCTCGCTTTCGCCGGGCAACGCTTCGCGCCAGTAGTGCGGCGAAGACGTGTGCAATACGTTGGCGATCGGCAGATCGAAGGAGACCTGGTTATTGGGAAGGCCCGTCAGGCTCGCCGAGGCGATGGTGACGCCGTGATAGCCACGCTTGCGGCCGATGATCTTCTTGCGCTGGGGCTGGCCGAGGGCGTTCGACCGGTACCAGACCATCTTCATGGCCGAATCGTTGGCCTCGGAACCCGAATTGGTGAAGAACGCCTTGCTCATCGGCACCGGCGCCATCCTAACCAGCTTCTCGGCAAGGTCGATCAGCGGAGCATGCGATTTGGAAGTGAAATTGTGATAGAAGGGAAGCTGCGACAACTGACGCGTCGCCGCCTCGACCAATCTCCGCTCGGAGAACCCGACTGCGACGCTCCAAAGTCCGGCCATTGCCTCGATATAGCGGTTGCCGGCATTGTCCTCGACATAGATGCCGTCACCCTTTTCAATGATCACCGGGCCGGTTTCCTGATGCTTGCGCGCATTCGTATAGGCATGCAGGTGATAGCGAATATCGCGAGCTTCGAGGGAGTTGGGTTGAGCGTCCATGATAATTCCTGCCTTACATCCGATCGGGTCTGTCCCTGCGCGCCGGCCGCCAAGCCGCACGCCCCAGGTCCTCCCTTGCAATTGTTGATGCATCATGTTTCTTATAAGTTATATTGTCAAGCCGGTGCTTGGTCGATTCACGGAGCGCAACGGGGATGAGTGAGCGAATGCAGCCGCATTTCAGTTTTGACGCGCTCGAAAAGGAAAATTTGGGCGACACGGTCTATGCGCGCCTCGCCGAGGCTTTGACCAAGGGGCGGTTTGCGCCGGATGCCCGCATCACGATACGCGATCTCGCCCAATCGCTTGGAACCAGCGTGACGCCGGTGCGCGATGCCATCCTGCGCCTGATCCAGGACGAGGCGCTGGTGCAGAAATCGCCGCGCGAGGTTCACGTGCCCGTCATCACGCCGGAGCGCTATCGCGAAATTCGTCAGATCCGCCTGAAGCTCGAAGGACTTGCCGCGCGCGAAAGCGCCCTGAAGGCCAAACCGCAGGACATCGAGCGGCTGCGCGAGCTCGTCGAACGCAACGAGGTCGCCATGGCGCAGGGAAAGTGGGCCGAGGCGCTGGACATCAACCAAACCTTTCACTTTGCCTTGACCGAGATCGCCGACATGACTGTATTGCGCGGCATCCTCAACCGGCTGTGGCTGCAAATGGGACCACTGATCGCGGAATCCTATCAATCCGGCGGACGCCTCATGATCGACAACCACTATTCCATTCTCAAAGCCATCGAGGCCGGCGACCCCGACGTCGCCGAGCAGGCCATCGCCAGCGATATCGGCGAAGCCGGCATGCTCATCCTCGAGCGCCTCACCGCGCGCCACAGCGCCGGTTTCTGAGGCTTCAGGCACTTGGACCAGGTCGATTGCATCGTCATCGGAGCCGGCGTCGTCGGTCTCGCGATTGCGCGGGAACTTTCCGGGTGCGGGCTGGAAGTACTGATCATCGAAGCCGCCGACGCGATCGGCACCGGCACCAGTTCACGCAATTCGGAAGTCATCCACGCCGGCATCTATTATCCCGCAGGATCGTTGAAAGCCCGGCTGTGCGTGGCCGGGCGCGAAAAACTATACCGGTATTGTGCCGAGCGCGGGATTCCGCATAACCGATGCGGCAAGCTGATCGCCGCCACCAGCGCCGAGCAGGTGCC
>JBARWP010000655.1:0-3786 GCA_049646905.1 Pseudaminobacter sp.
GTGCACGCCGCGCCGATGTCGGCCTTTGACCCGGCGCGCTACCGCCAGGCGCGGCGCATTCTGATCCTCGCCGCCACCTATGGCGACGGCGATGCACCCGCCTCGGCGAGAGGCTTCCTTGAGCGGCTGCAAGCCTTGCCTACGCCCCCCTCCGCGCCGCTAGCGGTGATCGGCTTCGGCGATCGCGGCTTTGCCGCCTATTGCGCCTTCGCGCAGGCGGTCGCTGCTACGGCGGCAGCCAAAGGATGGCACCAACTCATCCCCTTCGACACGGTGGACCACCAGTCGCCGCGGGATTTTGTCCGCTGGGGCCGCACGCTGGGCAGGGCGATGGACATCGATCTCGTGCTCGAACACCAGCCGGTCCCGCCGGCCGCCCTGTCACTGACGCTCGTTTCACGCCGCGACTACGGCGCCGACGTTCAGGCTCCGACCGCTATCCTGCGCTTTGCCCAGCCTGAAATTGCGTTGTGGCGGCGGCTGGCCGGACATGGCTTTGGCCGCTTCCGCGCGGGCGACCTCCTCGGCATCCTGCCGGAAGGCGCGACCGTTCCCCGGTTCTATTCGCTCGCCTCGGGACGATGCGACGGCTTCATCGAGATCGTCGTGAAGAAGCATCCCGGCGGCCTCTGCTCCAGCCAGCTTTTCTGGCTGGAGCCCGGCGATACCGTCAGCGCCTTCCTGCGCCGCAACCCCGGCTTCTACCCCGGTCGTGGCCGCGTACCGCTGATCCTGATCGGCGCCGGAACGGGAATCGGGCCGCTGGCCGGCTTCGTACGGGGCAACAGAAGAAGGCGCCCGATCCACCTGTTCTTCGGCATGCGCCACCCCACCAGCGACTTCCTCTACGAGGCGGAACTGACAGACTGGCAGCGGCAAGGCCATCTGCGCCAGCTTGCCACCGCCTGCTCGCGCGGATGCATGCCTCGCTATGTGCAGGATGTGCTTGCCGAGGAAGCCACTGAAATCGCGCGCCTGATCGCCAGCGGCGCGAGCATCATGGTCTGCGGCGGGCGCGACATGGCGGTCGGCGTCTCCGCCGTACTCACTGATATTCTCGCACCAGCGGGGCTGACGCCAGCCCTGCTCAAGACACAGGGGCGCTATGTCGAAGATGTCTATTGAAACGAAACGCCAGGCACTGAACGGCTCCACCATGGGCACGCGCTGGACGGCGCTGTTTTATACAGCGGAAGCGTTCGATTTCGGACCGGTCCGCGACGCGCTTCAGGCGGCGGTGGACGAGGTTGATGCACAGATGTCCACCTGGAAGCCCGACAGCGACCTGATGCGCCTCAACGCGGCGCCGCCCGGAACCTGGGTGCACGTGCCGAACCGCTTGATGGAGGTCCTGCGCCTCGCGCTCGACGTCGGCCGCGCCTCGGGCGGCGCATTCGACATCGGCATGGGCGATGCGGTGGCCGCCTGGGGCTTTGGCTCCACGGCGGCCGACCCGCGTCTTATCCGCAACGCCCTCGATGTGGCGCGCCAGCCTACCCATGCGGTGCTGAAACTGGACATGCCGGGCGCAAGGGTGCGTAAGGCGATGCCGATCACCCTCGACCTCAATGGCATCGCCAAGGGTTATGGCGTGGATCGGTTGGCCGAGACGCTGCGCGGCTTCGGCATCGCAGCTTTCCTTGTCGGCATCGACGGAGAGATGCGCGCCGCCGGTCTGCGCCCCGATGGCATGCCATGGACCGTCGCTGTCGAGGCACCAGACCCCGAACGCCGCGCGCCACATTCGCTGCTGGCCTTGCAGGACGCTGCTGTCGCCACATCGGGCGATTACCGGCATGTTGTGACAGTTCAGGGCCAGCGCCTGTCACACACGATGGACCCGATGACCGGTGCTCCGCTCCGGTCATCGCCCGCTTCGGTGACGGTAGTCACTCGCAATTGTGCCGAAGCCGACGCCTGGACAACGGCGCTGATGGTGCTGGGCGCTGAGGCCGGCAGTGAACTGGCAGTGCGCCGTGGCATCGATGCGCTCTTCCTCATGCGTGACGCCTATGGTTTCAAGGCGCATGCCATTGGCCCGCTATTCGACGGTGGAGCACTACCGGGGGCAGATCGGGAGCGTTCTGCCGTCGGCTGAGACCTGTCCGTCCATGCAAGCGGTTATTGCAGGGTTCGCTAATCCCTATTCGAAAACGAACAGCTTATTTTCATCTCAACCCCAACGGCATTCCCTGACCACCCGTTGCGGCCGGAACCAACACAGCAACCACAGGAGACGACTATGCAGACTGCAAGACCTTTTACCGCTCTCTCTCTGGCGCTTGCCCTTGCGCTGGGCGCACCGGGGATCGCCGCCGCGCAAACCCATGCCCATGACGGCTCTGGCGGGGCGACAATCGAGATCACGCTGAATAACGGCGCCAAATGGCAGGGCGATCAGAACATGATCACCGGCATGACCGCGATCCATGGCACGATGGCCGCCAATCTGGAGGCGATTCATGCGGGCACCCTGCCGGCCGATGCCGGCAAGGAGATTGCCGCCGACATTCAAAAGCAGCTCGATTTCATGATCGAGAACTGTGTGCTCGAACCCAAGGTCGACGAGCAGTTCCACGTCGTCCTGGGTGAAGTCATGAACGGCGTCTCGGCGCTGGAGAAAGGCGAGGTGGAAACAGGCGCGGTGACGATCGTCCAGGCGCTGAACGCCTATGGCGGGCATTTTGAGCATCCCGGCTGGCAGGCGTTCAACTGATGCATGTCGGGCGTCAGCCCGAAGGAAGGGCCGGCGGGAGCGTCATGCCTCCGCCGGTTTCGTCTTGCAGGGGCAGCGCCCCTCCAGCAGATCGGCATCGGCGGCGAGTGCTGCGGCCATGAAGTCCAGAAGGATGCGGACGCGCGCGGTATGGCGCAGATCCTCATGGGTCAGAAGCCACAGATCCAGCATGAAGTCCTCGGGTAGCGAGGCGGCGCGAACCAGTTCGGGGTCGCAATCGGCAAGCACGCAGGGTAAGGCGGCAAGGCCGATCCCGGCGCGCGCCGCGGCATGCGCGGCAATGATCGAGTTCGTCCGATAGACCTGTCGCATCTGCGGCCACCAGCGCGCCAGGCTGCGGCTCAGAGGACCATGGGCCGAGCCATAGCCAATCCAGTCACCGTGGGCTGGATCGCCGAGTTCCCATGCGCCAGGGCTCGAGGCTGCGTAGACGGCAAAGGCCAGCCGTCCAACCCGTCGCCCGACCAGCGTTTCCTGCACCGGATTGCCGATCCGCAGCGCTACGTCCGCCTCGCGTCGCGTCAGGTCCAGAATCGTGTCCGCCACCACCACCTCGATCTCGATCCCCGGCCATTCTGCCCGGAACGCGGCAATATGGCGGGGAAGCACCCCCACGGCCAACAGGTCGGTCGTTGTGATGCGGATCGTCCCGCTCGGCCGCTGGTCCTGCCCAGTGACCTTCAGTGCCAGCGCTGCGATTTCCTCCTCGATGCGAAGGACGGAATCACGCATCTCCTCGCCCGCCGCCGTCAGCGCATAGCCGCCGGACAACCGATCGAACAGCCGCGCGCCCAATCGCGCCTCGAAGGCGCCGATGCGACGGAAAACGGTCGAATGGGTCACGCCCAGCGTGCGCGCCGCACCCGAAAGCGACCCCGCCCGTGCCACTGCCAGGAATATGCGAAGATCGTCCCAATCCTGACCCTGTGCGTTCATGCAAGGATGCCTTTCCAGTTTTGCTAATTCCTGTGCGTCAATAGCGTACCTATCTTCATTTCAGAAACAATGCCGATCTTCGGCCAATCCCTTGAAAGGAACCAGCCATGACC
>JBARWP010000656.1:0-8296 GCA_049646905.1 Pseudaminobacter sp.
GGAGACGGCTGGTACGGAGGATGAATGGAAGCTGATTGCCGTCGAAGTCGGTGTCATGAGCGCCCTGGAATTCCGCCATATCCAATGGCGGCTGCGCCAATCCGACGCTCAAATGGCTCAGGAACTCGGCTGCTCCCAACAGCACGTCAGGCGCATGAAGGTCATCGATACATCACTGCCATCGCACCGGCCCATACAACCCACCATGCAAAAGCTGATTGAAAAACTTGCGGACGAGGCAAGCCAACCTATAACGTGAACGCAGGCGCCAAAGATTAGTTAGTTGCCGCTGGACCGCGTTTTCTGAACTGCTGGAAGCCTCGCCTAGTGCGGGGCTTCTTCTTTTCCAGGCTGAACAAACACAAAAAGGCCCGCGCATCCGAAGACACGCGGGCCAGAACTGAACTTGTAATGATTGCTTACATGTTGAAGTGCTTCGGCCGCCATTGCCATGTTCATCGTGGCGGTGGGCCAACTCGGGCTGATGGTCTACGGCGCGGTGTTCGGATGAGCCTTGGCCTTCTGGCGTTCCTGCCATTGCAGATGCTGCTGCACCCTGACCCATTCATTCATGAGGTCGCCTATGAGCATGGCGAGTTTCATGGGGCCAATGACGGTTTCCATGTAGTCGTAGGAACCGTCCATGCAATATTGCCTGACTGAAACGGTTGCCGGGTCTTTCCCGGCCGAAACGGAAATGCTCATTTCGAGCGCCTTCTGTAGTATCTGGATAGGTTGAAGAGGATGAGCAGGCGCAGGAGCCGCGTCATGCCGCGCGCTGGATCGGGTCTTTCGCCCGAGTAGCGATGCCTGATTCCTTGTGAAAGGTGATCGCGTGCATAGCGCGGCGGGGCGCAAATTGAGCGCCATAAGCATCAGGCGGGCAGAAGGCCCGAAACTGCTCCCATTCGATGCCTGGGAAGTCGTTGCTCTGCTGGTGGTGCTTGTGCCCGGTGAACACAATGCGATGAGGCGCGGCGGACCAGAACGGGCATATTTCTGCCAGAACCATCGCCAGCCGTTCTGGCTTCTGCTTGTCGCCGTGGTGCGCGGCTATGAGGCATTTGCCCCACTGATGCATGAAGATGTCGCGCGGGTCTTTGTCCACTACGATCCGCGCATGGTCGCGGTATCGCTGGGCCAATGCCAGCGTCAAAACCATGTGGCTATGCTCATCATGGTTGCCGCGAAGGACCCGGACAGTCACGCGCCTGTGTTTCGACGCCGCCCGCTCAACCGTAGCCGCCACAACCTCGATGCCGGTATCCAGCACCTTGAAGTGCCTGCCGTCCACATCGAGCGGGTTGTGGCTGCGTGGCGTCTGGTTTGTGTTGTCGTCACCGTGGAAGAAATCGCCGCCGATCAGGACAATGGCTTCCTCACTATCTGGCGACAGCGCCATGACGTTGCCGAGTGCCATGTTCAGATCCGATGCGGCTAGTTTCGTGTCGTAGTCGTCGTAGCCGGTTTCGTCGGACCACGCGCGCATACCGTAGTGGATATCGAAGCAAGGATAGAGCGTAAGAAGGTCGGCATTCGTGGTCTTGGGCACAGGAATGGCTGGTGCCTTGGGCAAGGAGGCAAACACGTTCGCAGCCCTTTCCAGCACCGTTTCAAGCGCCAGTTCGGCCTTGGGGGCATTCCATCGGACTGTTTCAACCTTCCGCCCCTCGTTATCGTAGACGTGCCGATAGCCGCCTGCGATTTCCACGCCATTCAATCGCGTGCGGGCCATAGCCTCCTGCCCGCCGGCAGAAAGGTGCAGGCCCTTGCGTTCGACCGCCCGGAGCCTATCTTGCAGGGCGGCGCGGCTCATGCCGATTGCGTCGGCTGTGAGACGCTGATTGCGTCCGCACTCGATAAATGTCGCGTAAGTCGCGACAAGCACGTCATCAGGGACTGGATGAGCCGCCATTATGCCTGCGTCCTTCCCAGAACATGGCAGATTGCCGAGCCGGGAACGCCGTAGGAATAGCGGAAGGTCCCGCGCAGACTGACCGCGCCGGCTACGAGGATGCCAACCACTTCGCCTTGATCATTGAAGATCGGCCCGCCCGAGACGCCGGGCGCCGCCGTGATGTCGAGCGTGACGAGAACGCGCCACAAATCGCCGTCTATGGCTTCAAGGCCGGTTTTGGACAGGCCGGAAACCTTTCCCCATGATTTCGCAAAGAGCGTGGAGAGCGGGTTGCCAAGGATGGTGATATCCTGCCCGACATAGTTTGGCGCACATGATAGTGGCGAGGACGATATGTCGGCGTTTTCCTCGACATAGACCAGCGACACGTCATAGCCGTGGTTGTTCCACAGAACCTCGCCTGAGAGCGTCGTGCCCTGATCGGTCAGGATATGGACCTTATCCGCGCCCTGCGTCACATGGCCTGCCGTGAGGAAAAAGCCGCCGCCAAGATGGACGCCTGAACCATGGCCGGTTGCGGTATCGATCCGAACCGTTGAGCCGGCCAGAACCGCCGCTTCCGTGGTGGGCACTCGGATAAGCTGGTAGACCATGCCAACGCAGATGAGAGAAAACGCAGTCCACAAAATTCCAATGCACGCAAGGATTCGGAGATTGTGACGCATGTCAGCCTCCATTCGAGCCGCGAATTGCCATCCAGATCAGGCCGCAAATGCCTGCGGTGATGATCCCGACAGCGGTGAGCAAGCTTTGTTTCTTGACCGTGGCGACGGACTCCCGCCATGCCCGCAGGTGCTGGAGGTCTTTCTGGAACTCCAGCGGGTCATCGGTATCGACGCCGAGCCGCGTTAATGTCTGATCGACGGTTTCCGAGACGATTCGGCGGATTTCGGCTTCGGTCATTTGCGGATCGCCTTGGCTGTGAAGAAGAAGAAATACCCACCGAGAACGACCATCTGGATTTGAGCGAGATCGGCAGAGAGGGGATCAGTCACGCCAAGACCAAGAACCTTGTCCCAAAGGACAAGCTTGGCGTTGTAGACGATGAACGGCAGGGCGAAGCCGACGCGCACCCAGCGCTCTACCTTATCGGACTGCGCGGCAAGGATGACCGAGCGCTGCGCTTCAAGCTCCCGGATGGCCACATCGGCCTTGAGCTTTTCGCCGTCAGTCTGGGCGCGTAGCTTGGCCTCGTAGGCTTGCTGCAGCGCCTTGGTGATGGACGAGAGCCCGCCCCCGCCGATCCATGACAGAATGGAGGCGAGCATGTCAGGTGCGCCAGCCGAGTTTGCGGGCGATGAGATACCAGCCTTCAGCCAGGATCGGAGAGGCAAGGCCCAACACCGTGCTGACCCAGCCGACAATTTCAGGATCGGCAATGATCGCCTGCTGTTCTTCGGGAAGGATCAGGCCAATCGCCAGTAGCGGCAGGGTGATGTAGCGAAGCAAAATGCGGATGAGCGGAGCCATGGTCATTTCCTTCCGAACAGCTTGGCGATTACGTCGATGATGATTTTCAGCAGCGTCTTGCGGGCTGGAGGGGTGGTGGCCAAATCACCCGGCTTCGGCTCGGAAGCCTTGGGAACGTTGGGTTTAGGGGCGGTGGCCTGCGGCTTGCTGGCGGGTGCCATGACCGTGCGCAGATCGATGCGCTTGCCCTTGCCCCACTGGACTGCGCCGTCTTTCGTGGCAGGGTAGAGGTTGGCATAAGGAGCGGGATACTTGCCCGTCTTGAACAAGTCGCGTTCTGCCGTGCGGCGGTCGAGTATCTCGGCGGGCTTCCGCCAATCCATGATGCCTTTGATGGCCCCTGCCCGATCCCCGGCATTCAGCTTCTTGACGAACGAAGCCTTGCCGATGGCCCCGGTGTTGTAGTGGAAGGAAACCAGCGCATCGAACTCATGCTGTTCGAGCGGAACCTTAACCGCCTTGGCTACCTGGGCCTCGTATCTCATGACATCGTGGCGAAACAGGCCGATTGCCTCGCCTAGCATCAATTCGCCTTGGAAGGCCGCAGGATCGGGATAGCCGGCAGCCTTTGTGTGCCCGACGCCGATAGTCCAGACGCCCTTACTGTCCCGGTATTTTGAAAGCACGATTCCTTCGTGCCCGATCAGGGCCATAAGCCCCGCCGTGCTCGTTTGCATTGGTGATAGTCCTTTTATCGAGAGATCAGGAGGCGGCCGGCAGCGGCGCGGCAGCTTTCAGTTGAAGACGGCGGGCGAGTGTGCGAAAGACACGCCAAGCGTCTTTCTTTGGGCTTGGGTATCTAATCGTGAATAAGCATATGCTTGTGGCCGCACTCGGCATTGCGGCGCTGTTTTCTATTGCGTTTCTAGCAAAATCCACCGAACATTGGCCGATTTTCAGCAAACCAACTGACCTTACAGATTTGGTGACGAAGCAAACATCTGGCTGGATCAAGAACCCCGGCACGGTTGCAAAATACAGGAAGCACGACCCGGTTGGCCCCTATCTGCAACCATCTGATCCATCGCCCTGCAGAACCAACGAGAGGCGGCCGGTGGATGAAGATGGCACGCCCTGGTTTGTCGACAAGGTCGGCCAGCATCGACATCCGCTATCGGCGGCCCAGTGTGGCCTTTCTGCTTACAACTGGATGATCGCCGGCGGCGATGGCGCGGAAATCGTACAAGCCAATGCTGACCTCTTGATCTCTCTCCAAGATGAGTCTGGAGCCTTTAGGTATCCGTTCGCATGGAAACACCATCTTCTGGATGATGCGTGGCAACCTGGGTGGGCGTCGGCAATGGCGCAAGGCGAGGGCCTTAGCCTGCTTGTTCGTGCATGGCATATCACCAAGGACGAGAAGTATCTCGTGGCAGGAAGAAAGGCGCTCGACTATCTGCTGACCCCCGTCGCAAACGGCGGTGTAACTACCACATTAACTGACATAGACCCCAGCCTACACCGCTATCGATTCTATGAAGAATACCCAACCCAACCGGCCAGCTATACGCTCAACGGCTTTATGTTCACGCTTTTCGGCTTATACGACTGGTCCAAAGCGGCGCCTGTCGAATTTGGCCAGCAGGAGGCGGAACTCGCGTTTTCCGAGGGCGTAAAAACGCTCTCGCGGATACTGCCATATTATGACTTAGGCAACATCACCGCCTACGATCTCGGCTACATCACTCATCCCGATGCGCGTGTGCTAGCTCGTGCGAGCTACCATGTCATCCATGTTCGGCAACTCGATCTGCTGTTTCGGCTAACTGGCATCAAAACTTTTCAGAAATTCAGTCGAGTGTGGGAACAATACGTATCCAACCCTGCGCGGCACTAACCAAACTCCACGGTAATTTGTAGCGTCCCACTGACCACATCTGATGCTTGGATGTGGCTCCCGGATACTGACCCCTTCATGCCAATCTCAAGGGACTTTGTCGAAAGTGAACGCTTGTAGATATAGCCAACGTTGCCTCCTGATGTTGAAAGGCCAGACGCGCCGCCGAATGTGAACGACGCAGAGCCGATCGCGTTAGTTGTCGCAGGGCCAGCCAGGGTGACAATGACGCCGTTCGCGCTGCTGGCCGCCGAGACGACATAGTTGCTGCCGATTACATTGGAGAGCGTTGGGCTTGCCGTGCCATTGAAGGTTATGTCAAATTTGATGCGGTCAGCGATTCCCGACATCTTCTTTTCGACCGGGTAAAGAACGCTTTCCAGAGAACCACCGGTACTATCATTGGCGTAGCACCGCCCCCCCGCGTAGTGGAGGTTGTATGCTCGCCCAACCTCGCCCAGCGTCACCCTGTTGTTGTGAAACGAGACATTCTCACACGCGGCGTTTCCCGCGAATATGGCGGTGGTCACGTTCGGCCCTAGAAGCGTAACGGTGTTTCCAGAAACACCGCCCGTCTGCACTTGGGACCAAGTTATTCCCTGCGCCGCATGGCCATCATCAAAGATTATATTATCCTTGACGTTAACGTCCTTGGCCGACCCATCACTTGGACCAACAACGGTAATCAGAGCCTCATTCCCGCCCGCAGCCGTCAGCCCAGCCTTTGGGCCAATAACATTGCCGAGGATGTTAACGCCACTGGCGTACCGGCACAGAATTGCAGAGGCAAAGCTGTCATCAATTGCGTTGGCGACAACCAAAAGGTTTGTGGCGGCCACGCCCGGTTCCCCACCGACATAGATTTGGGACTGAGAAGGGGCATTCCCGAAGCCGTTCCCCTTCAGCACGTTGAAGGCCACTATAGACGTTCGGTGCGGCGAGGCTTCCCCCGTAGCATCTACGTAGATGCCTTCATGCCCCGCACGCAGAACGGTGTTGGCTATAAGGCGGTTGCCAATCCCTGCGTGAAAATCAATGCCCTTTCGCTTACAATCATATGCGTGGAGTCCGTGAATATAGCCATTGGAAATGGGCAGCATTCCTACGGCTGCCGCCACCCCCCCGAAGCCATAACCGGGGTCGCACACGGCGTCTGTCAATGGGTTTGCATCGGGGTGGCCCACGCGGTGGACCTGCCCCCCCCTTACCTCATAACCATCACAGTCCCCACCGCCGATGCCCACAGAATAGTTATCCGAGCCATCACAATCATCGAAGATGATTCCTGTGCTTACTGGAAATCCGAGCTCTGATGGGGAATGGTCGCCTCGAAACCCAACATGAATGCCCGCATAATTGAAGTGGTGGGCTCGGGCTTTTCGGAAGGTTAGCCCCTTGCATCCATTGTGAACCAGGATGCCAAAACCTACATTTCCAATAAACCCGCCGTTCCACATGCCCCATGTGGCGGCCGTGCCGCCGCCCCATTGCGGGAACGCACCACCGAAGCCGCCTTGTGTTCTGGCGGACGTATCGTATGAGTTGTTCTTGTAATAACCTCCAAATCCAGAAGTGTGGTATCCAGCGTCAACAACACCTTTCTCTCCACGCCCGGTTGTTCCATCGAGCGGTGGAAACTGACCCGGCCCTTCGCAGTGGAGGCCATCGACTTCGCCATCCTCGCAAAGCTGGAACTCGAATGCCCCTTGGCCGTGCGTGCCGACTTGGAACACTGCACCGGTCGCAACAATCTTGAAGTTCTTCTTGCCGCGCACTTCTACGCAAGGCTGGTCGTCGCCTGGATAATTGGCAAGGGCCGTGTTTTTCGAGAGCTTGTAGACGCCGGGTCGGAAGGTCAGCGTTGAGCCGTCTTCGATCAAATCAATAGCAGCCTGCACCGCCAGCGTCATATCGTTGCCTGTATCCGGTAGAGCGCCCAGCGCGGCCGCAGAATAATTATGATTGTCAATCTCATACCATTGATCAGAAGACCCATCGTTGAGCTTCAGCTTGCCCGCGTGGGACGGCTCGGCACCGACCTTCTTGTAAGTCGCGCCTCCTCCATCACCGGCCTCCGCATAACCTGCCGTGCGGATATAGTCGGGGAAGGCACCAACAGGCGGCACATAGGCTTCCGCTGTCGTTTTTGTCGCGAACTGCGGGTCCAGCAGCGTCGTCATCGCGCCAGAGGCGACAACCGCAGACACGCCGGCATCGGTGGCGGCCGTAACGGCTTCATCGCGCGCAGCAAGAGCAGCGTCCTTGTAGTCTCCGGTAAGGCGCACGGCATCATCGATCGCCGCAGTCTTGTCCTCTACGTCACCGATCCGGGCGGCAAGGTCCTGATCGGTCATCACCATGCGGTCAAGCTGCTGCTCAACTGCTTCTGCCGGGTTGCGGGCGTTGTCGTGGAGATCGACCAGTTGCTTGGCGGTAGTGCGCCGGGAGATGATAATCCGGCCGTCTTCCGGGACAAACAGCGTTGTGATTGAGCCACCCGAAGGACTGCCCGCACCCGTCACGGTGTAATCAACGTTGTAGCCCAACTCGGTCAGCGCACCGTCTGGCGCCTCCTGTATGACCAGCAATTCGTCGGGTTCGAGAAAACGCACCGGATATGGAAAAACGGTCGTTATTCCGTCTGCCACATAGGCATAGGTCAGCGAGCCGGGGACAGGAACTGTCATCGGGGCAATCTCCAATATGGAAAAGGCCCCGCGAATGCAGGGCCTTGAAATGTCAGGGGTTTGGGTGTTGGGTTAGCCGCTTAGGGCTTGGGAGGACGGGGTGAAGAAACTATTTGCGCTGTTGCTGCTGGCTGGGTGCGTTTCGGACGCCGGCAACTACCGAGCTATGCAAGGCTTTGTCGGCATGCCGATTGGACGTGTGATCATGCACAACGGCCAACCGGAAAGCCGCGTTAGGATCGCCCCTGATCGTGTCGCTTATACTTTCCACATGCGGAATCAGGCAGTGTATGGGAACACCAACTTCATCAGCACATCAACCGTAGACTGTCGTTTCGTATTTATCGTGGCTGCTGCTGGTCAGCACTCGGACATGTCCAAGGT
>JBARWP010000657.1:0-8409 GCA_049646905.1 Pseudaminobacter sp.
TACTTATTGCCTCACTTCTGCACGATCTAGGTCATGGACCTTTCAGCCACACATTCGAGGGTGTTCAGGAGTCACGCGGGGTTAAGAAACGCCATGAGACTTGGACCGCAGATATTATTCGGCATCCGAGCGGGGAGATATACCGGCTCCTCGAGAAACACCGATCTGGCTTCGCCGATCAAGTCGCAGAACTGCTCGAGAAAGAAGACCCGGAAGACATTTATCACGCGATCGTCTCAAGTTCCTTCGACGCTGATAAAGGCCGAAACTGTGATGCTGGATGACAAAGCGGCAATTGGCATCTATGCCGAAATCGGAGGCGACGAGGAGCGCATGCACAAGAAGCTGCATATCCTTGATGGCGACAAACCGGTCGAAATCAGCGGTCTCTCTCCATTGATCCACGCATTGGAAACAAAGAAGCAATTCACTAGGCTGTATTTTTCCGATACGGCAGAGCGCGATGCAGCACGCAAATGAAGGAGTTCGCCATGATGCACGAACCAGAGCACTATGTCGCTGACATCCTAAACGCGGCAGGCGGACGCTTAGTCAGCCGTGTGCGTTTGCAGAAAGTCGCTTACCTCTTGGATCAACTCGGGGCTGAGAGTGGGTTTCGGTATTCTTACCACCACTATGGCCCATACTCTCGTGATCTCGACAGCGCGATCTTGGACGCAGAGGCCTTTGGGCTGGTGAAAGAGGACTACGGTCACAGGAAATCTGACGGTGCGCGTTACAGTGTCTTCTTAAATCAGGCTGCGAGCAATGAATTCTCATGCCTGAAGAATGATCGGCTACAAGCAATCACCAAATGGCTATCTACACAAAATGTGACAGTACTCGAACTTGCAGCCACCGCTCATTGGCTAGCAGAAATTGAAAAAGTCGTTGACTGGAAAGCCGAAATACGCCGTCGTAAAGGATCCAAGACCGATAGTGGACGATTGGAAGAAGCAACAAAGCTGCTAGCAGAGGTTGGACTGCCTCCAGCCGCATAGCTCAATTCGGAGGCAACTCCCCCTCACTTCCTCAACACCGCGCTCAGCACATCCCTAATCCCGATCGCGCCCACAAACCGCGAACTGTCGTCGAACAGCGCGACCGGTGCGGTCTGGCTGCGGTTCATGGCCAGCATCACCGTTTTCAGCGTCGTGCCGGCCTTGGCCCAGAACACGCGCGGTGCATCCGGCGGCAGCGTCTCGACCTCGTCGCAGGAGACCCAGATCGCCGGCTGCCCGTTGCGCTCGGCCGCCGTCACCAGCCCGTCCTTGTCGAGGCGGAAGCGCGTGGTACGGCGCCGGTCGAGCCAGACCCAGCCGGGCTCGTCCGACGGCTCCAGGTCGCGCCGGTCGCGCATGACGTTCCAGGCCGTCAGCACCGAGAGCGGGTTCACATTGGCGATGAAGTCGCGCACATAGTCGTTGGCAGGTTTGTGCACGATGTCCTCGGGCGTGCCGGTCTGCACGATGTGCCCGCCCTCCATGATGGTGATGGTGTTGCCGATCTTCAGCGCCTCCTCCAGGTCGTGGCTGACGAAGATGATGGTCTTCTTCAGCTTCGACTGGAGTTGCAAAAGCTCGTCCTGCAGCTTGGTGCGGATCAAAGGGTCGAGCGCGGAAAACGGCTCGTCCATGAGCAGGATCGGCGCCTGGGTGGCGAAGGCGCGCGCCAGCCCGACGCGCTGCTGCATGCCGCCGGAAAGCTCATGGGCGTATTTCTTCGCCCACTGGTCGAGCCCGACCAGCTTGAGCTGGGTGGCGACGCGCTCCTTGCGCTCGGCCTCGGGCACGCCGGAGAGCTCCAGCCCGAAGCCGACATTTTCCTCAACCGTGCGCCAGGGCAGCAGGCCGAACTGCTGGAACACCATCGCCACGCATTCGCGGCGGATCTTACGCAATTCGCTTTCGCCGCAGGTGACGACGTCGGCCTGCCAGCCCTTGTTGTGGACGATGACCTCGCCGCGCGCGACCTCATTGAGCCCGTTGACGGCGCGCAGCAGCGTCGACTTGCCCGAGCCCGACAGGCCCATCAGCACGGATATCTCGCCTTCCCTGACGGTGAGGTTGCAGCCGGCGCAGCCGAGCACCGCACCGGTTTTTTCCAGGATTTCGGCGCGCGTGGCCCCCCGGTCGATCATCGCCAGCGCCTCGGCACGCGCCTTGCCGAAGACGATGTCGACGTTTCTGAAATCGACGGCGACGCTCATTTGGCACCTCCCGTGCCGATGCGGCTCATGCGGTCGAGGATGATGGCGACGATGACGATCGCCAGCCCGGCTTCAAGGCCGAGCGGGATGTTGACGGAGTTGAGCGCCCGCACCACAGGCTTGCCGAGCCCGTTGGCGCCGATGAGGGCGGCAATGACGACCATCGACAGGCACAGCATGATGCATTGGGTGAGGCCGGCCATGATGGTGGGAAGCGCAGCCGGCAGCTCGACCTTCCAGAGAAGCTGGCGCCTGGTGGCGCCGAAGGCCTCGCCGGCCTCCAGCATCGGCGTCGGCACCGAGGTGATGCCGAGATAGGTGAGCCGGATGGGGGCCGGACAGGCGAAGATGACGGTGACGATGAGACCGGGCGCAATGCCCAGGCCGAACAGGATCAGCACGGGGATGAGATAGACGAAGGTCGGCATCGTCTGCATCAGGTCGAGGATCGGCTGCAGGAAGCGGTAGCCGCGCTCGCTATGGGCGGCCCATATGCCGATCGGCACACCGATGGCCATGGAAGCGGCGGAGGCGGCCACCACCAGCACCAGCGTCTCCACCGTCTCCTTCCAAAGACCCTGGTTGACGATGAACAGCAGCCCCAGCGCGACACCGAGCGCGAGTTTCCACGATCTTTGCAGATACCAGGCAAGGGCGGCGATCAGCGCCACCACGACGATCGGCGGCAACCACAGCAAGCCGTTGACCAGGCTGTTCAGGACGACCGTGAGGCCGCCCGCGATACTGTCGAAGAACCACTCGAAATTGACGGTGAGGAAGTCGAAGAACTGCTTGCCCCAGCGCCCGAGCGGAATCTTGAAACTGGCGATGAGTGCCGAAACGGGATCCACGAAGCCCCTCCCTTATATTGGATCGCTAGAGCATCATGCGTCCAACGGGGCGCATGAAGGATGCTCTGGCATCTTGTTGGAGCATCGGATCGGTTTCGAAAACCGGTTTTCACTTTTCGGTCCGATGCCCGGCGGCAGCCGACCCTTGAGAGCGGCCGCCTGCTTGCTGTGTTCCTGGTGATCGTGAGCCAATCGACAGGCGAGGATCACGATCATCCATAGTCTTGCAGGATCAGAGGCCAAGCGCCGAATTCACCGCCGCGGCAGCATCGCCGCCATCGAACGTAGTGACGCCCGACAGCCATGGCGTGACGACATCCGGATGGTCCTTCAGCCAAGCGGTGGCGGCTGCCTTGGGATCGGCGCCGTCATTGAGGATCGCGCCCATGATCTCGTTTTCCATCTCCAGCGAAAACACCATGTTCTTCAGCAGCGCACCCACATTCGGGCATTCGCTGGTGTAGCCGGCGCGCACATTGGTGGCGACGGTGGCGCCGCCGAAATCGGGGCCGAACACCTCATCGCCGCCGGTCAGGTACTTCATGTCGATATTGGCGTTCATCGGATGCGGCTCCCAGCCGAGGAACACCACGTCCTCCTTGGAGTTGGCGGCCTTGCTGACGGCTGACAGCATGCCGGCCTCCGAGCTTTCCACCAGCTCGAAGCCCTGGAGGTCGAACTTGTTCTGCTCGATCATGTCGAGGATCAGGCGGTTGCCGTCATTGCCGGCCTCGATGCCGTAGATCTTGTTGCCGAGCTTGTCCTTGAACTTGGCGATGTCGGCGAAGTCCTTCAGGCCGGCATCATAGGTGTAGGTCGGCACGGCGAGCGTGTATTTGGCACCTTCCAGATTGGTGACGACGGTCTCGACCGACTTGTCCTCCAGATAGGGCTTGATGTCGGCTTCCATGGTCGGCATCCAGTTGCCGAGGAAGACGTCGATATCCTTGCTCTTGAGCGAGGCATAGGTGACCGGCACCGACAGCACCTGCACGTCGGGCGTGTAGCCGAGCGCTTCCAGGATGACCGAGGCGGTTGCCGTGGTGGCGGTGATGTCCGTCCAGCCGACGTCGGAGAAACGCACGGTCTTGCAGCTTTCCGGCTCGGCGGCAAATGCGCTTCCGGAATAGATCATTGCCGCCATACCCAAGGATATGGCGAGTGATTTGGTCGGCGACATGGAATTCTCCCATTGTAAAACTTGGCGACGCGGGTTGCGGCTTTTTCTTCCGCGCGGGGTCTAGACCCAAACATCATTTTGCTGTCGTTTCAAGCGGTAAGGCTGAACTCTGCACGTCGCGGACTTTTCTTGAAGCGACAAATCCTGCGGCCTGGGAGCGCCAACCACAAGCTGATGGACCTGCAGGCAAAGCGCGCGGCGCTGTCTTTCAATGGAAAGGCGCCACTCCTATATTGGCGGTCCGAGCGGATGCGAGAAACGAGGAGGAGGCCGCATGGCGACGCTGCAGAATTTCGATGCCGAGATTGCCCGCACCAAGGAAGTCGCCGAGGACATGCGCGCAAAGATCGAGCAGTCAGGCGCGCTCCTGGAAAAATTCGCCCAGACCGACCAGAAGATCGGCGCGGCCGATTTCGACATCGAGAACGCCCGCATCGAGGATGTGCTCAGGCAGCAGAAGGTGATGGAAGGCAACATCGCCGACCTGATCATCGGGCTGGAGGACGCCACCAATGTCTTCGGCGCCGAATTCGAGAGCATGAAGAACTATACGGGCTGGGAAAACTTCATCGGCCTGTTTTCGGCCCACCGCAAGCAACGCATGCGCACCGACCGCGTGCGCAACATGTCGTTGGCCGGCAACCTGCAGGAGCTGCTGACGAAATCCGACACCATCGTCGGCATATTGAAGGCGCAGAAGCAGGTGCTGGATTCGCGCTACAAGACCTCCGAGACCAGCCTTGCCCAGGTGATCGAGCGCCGCAAGGCCACGATGGCGAACCTGGAGGCCACGCAAAAGCGCATAGAGGAACTGAACCCGCTTCTGCTCGACATCGAAAACCGCATCGCCGCCTCGACCAGCCAGAAGGAGCGCACGGAACTGGAGGGCGAGCGCTCGAAGCTCGCCACCGAATATAACGAGGCGCAGGCCAGGGAGCAGGAACTGCTGGCCGAAAGCCAGACACTGGAGCGCTACACCTCCATGTTCCAGACCTTCGTGGATTCGCTCAACAACCAGATCGCGGCGCAGAACACGCTGATCAACAAGCTGACCATCGATACCGAACAGCGCATCGTGCTCTACAAGGCGCTGGAGGATTCGCTGAAGACCGCCGCCCAGCAGGAAGTGGCCCACCGCATCAACACGCTCGGCAGCCAGGTCGACAACACGGCGGAGGAAACCATGGCCGGCATCGGCGCGGCCGCGCAGAAGCATATCGGCGACCTGCTCGAACTGCACGAGAAGAACATGGTGGCCACCGCCGACATCCAGCGGCGCAAGAAGCTTGCCGACGACGCCTTCGCCCGCCGCTTCGAGGATGTGATGAAGAAGCACGACGCCTCCGCCTATGTGCGGGCGTGAAACGGGGCCGGGCGCTTGAACGGTTTGCACTCGACTTTGCCCCCCTCTGCCCTGCCGGCGACGGCTGGCCCTTTACCCTCCCCCTTGTGGGGAGGGTTGGCGAACGATCCTTGCACAGCAAGGCTCGTGAGACGGGGTGGGGGTCTGGACGAGGCCAGTGAACTTTTACCCCCATCCCGACCCTTGCGGATCGACCCTCCCCACAAGGGGGAGGGTAAGGCTGCGCCATGACCGCCGCGACCGACGACGCCACGCGCTATTTCGCCGCCATTCGCGCAGCGCTCGGCGGGCTTGAGATCTTCATGCGCGACGACCGTTCGCCGCTCTACAAGCACGGGCTGGTTGCCGGGATCGTGGCCGAATATATCGCGCGGCTGGAAAAATCCTTCGCCTGCTGGCACAACCGCCTCGGCTTCATGGAAAGCTTCCGCATCAGCCGCGCCGAAAGCGGCTTTCCGGTGTTCCAGAATGTGCTGGAACTGGAAAACGACCGCCGCAGCGCCGGCGAACGCCTGGCCACCATTCCCAAGCCGGCGGAACTGCGCGCCGAGATGGCCGACTTCATCCTGCGCCACAAGGAATTTCCGACGGCCCTGCAGCGCTCGATGGCCGAGCGGCTCTACCTGGAGGATATCGAGGGCGGCGAGATCTTCGCGCCCTTCCTGCTGGCGCAGACGGCCAAGGTATCGGCCAACCCGAAGACGAAGCGGCCCTACTATCTGGTG
The DNA here is from genome assembly GCA_049646905.1 of Pseudaminobacter sp. Lineage (GTDB taxonomy): Bacteria > Pseudomonadota > Alphaproteobacteria > Rhizobiales > Rhizobiaceae > Pseudaminobacter. Next base: position 6,329 of record JBARWP010000657.1, read on the forward strand.
CACTGGGCGGCATTCGACGGCAGCGCCAACCTGCCGCTGGTCTATATGCTGACGGTGGAGGATTCCTCGGACGATATCGTGCGCCAACTGGTGACCGGCGACGGCAAGCTCAACGACAAGGTGGAAATCCCGCTGCCGGTCGAAGGGCTGCTCAACCCGGAGCTTGCCCATCGCTTCGACGATTTCACCGAGAAGAACGCGGCCTATACGCTTTCGCCGGTGACGATCGCCTCCAATCTCGACAAGGATTTCGCCGAACTGCACCCCAAGCAGTTGCGGCGCGTGGTGCTCGGTCCGTTCTATTCGGCCGGCATCACCGAGCACAATTCGACCGTAAGCGACGTGCTGTCGAAAGTGCGCCGGCCGCAAGATGCCTGGCTGCTGACCTGGACCATCCAGGAGGTCTATTCCAAGGGCGAGAAACCCGGCCGGCGCGGGCTGTGGTCGAGCGAACCGTCCTCGCAAGAATTCTTCATCAACACCGACGACCTCGAAGCCGCCCGCCAGGGCGTGAGCCATTACGAAAAGCACGCGCTCATTCCGCATGAGGCCTATCAGGCGCTCTATGCGGCTGGCGAGGCCGACAAGATCTTCGGCGGCTTCAAGGTGCACATATTGTCCAAGGGCCGGGTGATAAGCGATGTGTGAAGCCCACGTCATCTCTGCAACAGCACCCCTCATCCGACCTCGCTTCGCTCGGCCACCTTCTCCCACAAGGGGAGAAGGAGCTTGGCACTTGCCTCTCCAAAAATCGCCGACACCAGGGGTTGGCGCGAAGGCCGGTGTGGAATCACCTTCTCCCCTTGTGGGAGAAGGTGGCCCGAAGGGCCGGATGAGGGGTAATCGGAGAATGCAGCAGATCAGGTGGAGCAACCCATGGATACCGGCCTGACCACCATCGCCGAAGCCGATATCGAAAAGCACAACGCGACCGCGCAAGGCATGATCACGCGCATCGTCGTGCTGGAGGATACCGGCGGCAAATCCGGCGCAGCCCTTGCCGGCACCGGGCGGCGTTTCGTGCCGACCGTCTCCCCCGGTTCGGTGCGCAAGACGCGCGAGGTGGAACTGTCGAAGACGGTAGCAGCCCTGCACCCCGGCGACCCGCTGATGAGCATCGCCCAGCACACGCTGCTCTACCGCGTGCGCAGGGGCATCGCGGTGGCGCTGGCGATCGCCGACGTGTTTGCCCGCAGCGGCGAGCTCGAAAGCCTGCAGGCGAAAAACACCCGCGCCCCGCTGGAAGGCGAGGATGCGGCCCATTTCAAGAAGCTGCTTTCGGCCTCGGCCTACGTCTCGGCCTTCAGCCTCGCCTCCTATCTCGCGCAGCTGATCGATGGCGAGGGCGAGCCGCCCAACGACATAAGCGAACCTGATTTCCTGTTCGACACGCCGCAGGACGCGCTGAAATCGCTCGTCGCGGGCCTGGACCACGCGCTTGAGGGCGTCAAGGACGATGCGGAGTTGATGACGCGCGTGCGCGCCTTCGCCCGCATCACGATCGAGGGACTTTTGACGCGAAAAGGCCGCTTCGACGGGCTGGGCGCCTTCGAGAACGCGCATATCCGCCTCGATGTGGACGATTTCACCCTCGATGGCTTCGACGTCGCACCCGGCCGCAAGTCCAGGCCGCTGGTGATGACCTTCAAGAGGCCGAACGAGGTGGTCGGCAACCACATCGCCAAATACCAGTCGATCAAGCTCGCCAAGATGCTGATGGCCTATGATTTCGAGCGCGAGTTGAACCCCTTCGTAGAGCTTGGCGGCTTCCTGTTCACCTTCATCGGCGACGGATCGCCCGGCACCGGCAAGACCACGCTGATCCAGATGATCGCAGGCCTGCTCAACGATTATTGCCAGGTCGCCTCCTACCCCTTCGTCTACGAGAATTTCGGCGTCGACCAGATTTCGTCCTATCAGGGCAAGTCGGGCCAGAACTGCCGCCAGTTCATCAACAATGTGCTGAACCCGCGCGCCATCGGCTTCGGCACGGTGGACGACATCGACCAGGTGGCGGCCCGCCGCTCCGACGACCGGGCGTCCGCCGGCCAGCAGGAGATCACCGGCGTCCTGATGGAAGC
>JBARWP010000658.1:0-21265 GCA_049646905.1 Pseudaminobacter sp.
GTCATCGGTGAGTTTACCCCACTGTTCCTTGATCTTGCCCTTGACTTGCTTCCAGTTTCCTTCCACGCGATTCCAATCCATTGTCTTCTCCTTTTGTTCGGGCATCTGTCCGATGCTAGAGGGACAATGGAGACGAGGCGGTTTGGTTCACCTCTAATTTTCCAAGGGCAACCCGACAGGCGCCATCAGGCTCCCTTCAACAATTCCTCGATCTCGAAGACAGTGTGGTTTGTCAGCGTCTTGGGAATCTCGGCCGTTACCCTGGACGTCACCTCGCGATGCAGTTGCTTTCGCATTTCGCCCAGAACCTGCGGGGGCGCGATGATGACGATTTGCTCGAAGCTGCCGCGATGCGCGAGCTTGTACAGCAGATCGGCAATCTCATTGGCGAAACGCTCCTTGTTGAGGCGATGCCAATCCGTTTCCTCATAGGCGCTGTTATGGGCCGAGAGGCCGCCGTCACTGTGGCGGCCCGGGCGTTCGGTTCCCTGTTCCCTGGTGGCAGGGTTGTCCTGCTCCATCTCGCGGATCACCTCGAAATCGGGAAATTTCGCGTCGCCCTTGTTTTTCAGGAATAGTGCTTTCTCGCCATCGGCCACCACGACCCACAGACCGTGTCTCAGCTTGATGTCGATGCTGCTCATGTCATGCTCTCCAGTTTCAGATCGTCATGGCCAACGCCTGATGAACTCGGAGGGTTCCGGTGGCTGCACCGGGCCGGGAACGATCACCTCGAACGCCTCGCCTTGCGCGGCGCGGCGGGCTTTTCCTCACTCTCACCCGAGCCGCCGGTATTCTTTTCCACAGTCACGCTCAGGCGCTGGTAGACCCCGAGACCGACCAGAAGGGCGACTCCGCCGAGTAGCAGAAATGTCGGATAGACCATCGTGCTAATGTCGGTCTTGCTGGCCTCGAACACGGTGACCAGCGATTCCAGGAAGATCGCCACGGTGATGGTGGTGATGAATTTTGTCATGCTGCGCCGCGCCTCGCCGGCTTGGCGCATTTAGCGAGCACGAAACGATTCTTCTTCCAGCAGGTATTTGCCGACATCGAACACCGCGATCGCAATGATCGTATATCCGACCGCTTCGAGCAGGCTGGAGCCGACAGCCACGTCCGGCTGGCCATACGCCATCGTTACCTGAACGCCTGCGTAGATGATCAAGGCGGCGGCCAGCAGCATCAGCATGATGCTTGCCAGTGCAAATACGGTCCGGGTGACCAGTTCGAATAGACGCATGCGCGATGGTAACCCTCCCTGATGCGTCCTGCTCGCGACCCGGCAACGCCCGGACGCAGCAATTGTTCCGGAAGTGCTACATCTGCGGGCCAGCCACAGCGAATGTGCAGAGACACGACAATCCATTGGATTGCGGCATGCGGGCCTTGCTCGGCTCGCATGCCGGTCAGGTTTATCGTCCTTGTTTGCGCGCCATCAAAGTTGGCGGGCCTGCCCCTTGATAGGGTACATCGTGCTGCATCCTCCGGTGTTGCAGCACGCTTTGGAGTTCCCTCCATCCTGCCCCGCTTCGGCGGGGCTTTTTTATGTCGGCCTTGACCGTATCGGCGGATTCATTTCGCGCGTTGAATGATGATCCTGCGATGATATCGTTGCGCGATGGAACATGAGATCCGGCTTGCCAATCCTTCCGATCTTTGCGCCGTCGAGGGCGTCGTGCGCGATGCCTATTCGCATTATGTCTCCAGTATCGGCACCGTGCCTGGCCCGATGCTGGATGACTACAATGTCCTGATAGCCCAGGGCCGGGTGCACGTCGTCGAGCAGTCGGGAGCCATCCGCGGCATCATCGTGTTGATACCGCAGGCCGATGCCATGCTCCTCGACAACATCGCAGTCGTCCCGGCCGCCCAGGGCACGGGGCTGGGCCGCAGAATGCTTGAATTTGCGGAGCAGGCGGCCATTGATGCGGGGTACGCGAAGATCAGGCTCTACACGCAGGAGGCCATGACCGCGAATATCGGTCTCTATCACCGCATCGGCTATCGCGACACGCATAGGGCAGAGGAGAAAGGGCTGCGAAGAGTTTACATGGTCAAGGAACTGGCCACCACCTGACGTAACTCATCCAGCGAGTATTCAAAACCCCGCTGGCACAAGTGGCTGAGTCATTGAAAGGATGGTGGGCGTGACAAGGATTGAACTTGTGACCCCTGCAATGTCAATGCAGTGCTCTCCCGCTGAGCTACACGCCCATCCGACGCCGCGCATACACCACATTATGCCCGCATGCGTCAATAGCGCAATTCCATGAAAAACAGGGCCGGTTTCCCGTTTTGCAACCGCCTGAAAAACTTTGCCGGGTTGTTCGATCCCGATCGAATCGGACTGCCCGGACGGCAAGCCAGGACCGCCGGCAAGCGATCGTAATCCGAAGGATGCCTTGATGCTGGAAGGGCTGGCTCAGGCGGCCTGCAGCATCTTTTCGACTTCGTGGACGAGTTCGCGCAGGTGGAAGGGCTTCGACAGCACCTTGGCGTCCCTCGGTGCCTTGGAATCGGGGTTGAGCGCGACGGCGGCAAAGCCGGTGATGAACATCACCTTGAGGTCCGGGTCGATTTCGGTGGCTCGGCGGGCAAGCTCGATCCCGTCCATCTCCGGCATGACGATATCGGTCAAAAGCAGCGAGAAGGGCTCCTCGCGCAGGCGCTCATAGGCGCTCGCGCCGTTGTCGAAGTCGCTCACGTCGTAGCCGGCACGCTCCAGTGCCTTGACGAGGAACCGGCGCATATCATCATCGTCTTCCGCCAGGAGAATGCGTGCCATCGTAATTTGTCCGAATCACCTTTGAAACTGCGCTTGTGCAGCCCTGTTAACCATCCTGTATATGAAGATCGGACGGTAAACATCAAGTGAATGACGTGGCCCAGCTTCCTGCTAAACGCCTAACGTCGGGAATGCCGAATCGCTGGACATGCAGATTGCCAGATGGCAGTTTCGTGGCCATGAGGCATAGCGTTTCGCGGATCGAGGTCGATGACGGCAGCCGATGATTTTTCGACGGTGGCGCCGTTCGAAATCCGACAGGGCGGACAGCAGCGCGTGCCCTTCGTGTTCAATTCGCCGCATAGCGGCCGCTACTATCCGGAGCGGTTCCTGGCGATGGTGCGTCTCGACGGCAAGGCAATCCGTCGGTCGGAGGATTGCTATGTCGAGGAGTTGTTCGCCGGGGCGGTGGCGCTCGGTGCACCCCTGATGGCGGCCAACTTCCCCCGCTCCTATCTCGATGTGAACCGCGAGCCGTGGGAACTCGACCCGCGCATGTTCCTGGAACCGGTTCCCTCCTTCGCCAATATCCGTTCGGCACGCGTCGCCGGCGGGCTCGGCACCGTTCCCAAGCTGGTGGGCGAGGGACTCGACATCTATCCCGGCCGCCTGCCGCTCGCCGAGGCGCTGGACCGCATCGAGGTGGTCTACAAGCCCTATCACGCCGCCCTCAAGCAACTCGTCATGCGCACGCACACCCAATTCGGCTCGGCAATCCTGATCGACGGCCATTCCATGCCTGCCAGCGTGCGCATCGGCGACACCGGCGTGCGGCCGGACTTCATCATCGGCGACCGCTTCGGCACCTCGGCCTCGCGCACGCTGACCGAGAATGCGATCTCGATCCTGATTTCGATGGGCTACACGGTCGCCCACAACAAGCCCTATGCCGGTGGCTTCATCACCGAGCACTATGGCCGGCCGGCGCGCAACCTCCACGCATTGCAGATCGAGATCAATCGTGGGCTCTATATGAACGAGCAGACTTTCCGCAAGACGGCCGGCTTCGATGTGCTTGCCGATGATCTCACCTGCTTCTGCGCCGAACTGATGGCCGGCATGAGTTACACGGGCGACCTGCCGCTCGCAGCCGAGTAGCGCTGCGGAACGGAAAAGGGTATCTGCGCTGGGCAAAACCAGTTGCGGTCGTCAAAATGGCCTGTCCTGTCGGGCAGGGCTTGTTTCCAGGGAGTTCCAGGTGCCGGTTACGGTTGAGTTCATGCGGCGCATTGCCGAGGCGGCGGCCAACGAGACATTGCCGCGCTTCCGGCAGCAAAGCGAGGTGTCCAACAAGCTGTCGGGCGGTTTCGACCCGGTGACCGAGGCCGACCGGGGCGCCGAGCGCGCCATTCGCGCGCTCATCAACGCCGAATTCCCCGGCCATGGCATTCTTGGCGAAGAATATGGCGGTGAAAATGTCGGCAACAGCCATGTCTGGGTGGTTGACCCGATCGACGGCACCCGCGCCTATATTTCGGGCCTTCCCGTATGGGGCACGCTGGTCGGGCTCACCGTGGACGGCGATGCGGTTGCCGGCATGATGTCCCAGCCCTTCACCGGCGAGCTTTACTATGCTGATGGCGCCGGCGCGCATTACGAGGGGCCTGGCGGCTCACGGCGGCTTTCCACGCGCGCAACCAGCGCGCTTGCCGATGCGACCTTGTTCACGACGACGCCGGCGCTCTACGAAGGCGACAAGCGCCTGCGCTTCGACCGGCTGGAGCAGCAGGTCAGGCTGTCGCGCTACGGGGTGGATTGCTATGCCTTCGCCATGCTCGCCTCCGGCAATGCCGATCTCGTCATCGAGGCCGGCCTGCAGCCCTACGATATCGTCGCGCTGATCCCAATCATCGAACAGGCCGGAGGCATCATCACGACCTTTGACGGCGGTCCGGCGGAAAATGGCGGCGATGTCCTGGCTGCCGCGACACGGGAGCTTCACGCCGCCGCAATGCAGGTGCTTCGGGCGTAGAGCCCCGGGCTGCTACATGACCGGCGCATTCGTGCCGGGAATGAAGGCATCGAAAGCGGCAAAGAACTGCTCGCGATAGAAGTCGGCCTCCTGGAGCAGTTCGTGGCGTGCCCCGTCGATCGTCAGCAACGAACTGACGCGTAATTGCCGGGCGAAATGCTCGATTGCCATGTTGGAGACCACCTGGTCGGCCCCGGCAGCGACGATCAGGGTCGGGATCTGCATTCTGGCCAGGAATTCCGGAGATTGAAGGATTGCGGCTGCCTGGCACGAGGCCCTGATCCAGGCAACCGTCGGCCCACCGACCGCCAGATGCGGAAAGGCCTGGTAGAGGGCAGCGTTGCGCTGGTAGCGCACGGGATCGGAAGTCAGCATGTTGCCGGCAAAGGGCTCGTCGCGCGGCGGTCCGCCAGCAACGTAGCGACGGCCGAAGCCGGTCCAGGCAAGAGCTGTCGTCAGCCGGTGGATCGTGGGCATCGACAGGCGCGTCTGGGAGAGCGCCAGAAGCGGCGCGATCAGCACCATGCGCCGAACCCGGTTCACCATGGCGGGCGCATCGAGCAGCGCCACGGTGGCGCCGGTCGAGTGGCCAAGCAGGTAGAACGGCCCGCGACAATCGGGCAGCACGATCTCAGCGAAGAACCGGTCGAGGTCCTTGGCATAGTCAGAGAAGCTGCGGACATGGCCGCGCGCGGTATCGCCCAGCAGGCGGTCGGAGCCACCCTGGCCACGCCAGTCGAAAGTGGCGCTGCCGAAGCCGCGTTTGGCCAGGTCTCGGGCGGTCTCGAAGTATTTCTCGATGCATTCATTGCGGCCGGGTAGGATGACCACGGTGCCCTTCAGCGGCCGCGCCGTGGCGGGAAACAGCCCATAGCGCAGCCTCTTGCCGTCATGGGCGGCAAAATAGCCTGATGTGCTCCTCTCGGGCGCAGGATTTTCCGGGATGTGGTAGAAATAATCTGCCATTGCCACGCTTAGACAGATGTTTTGCGTGCCGTTCAAGAGGGAATGCAAGGCGCAAGAGCGACCGTTCGGTCAGACCGGCAATGCCGACGCCAAAAAAGCAAGACCGGAAGCAGCAATGCTGGCTTCCGGTCTCTGTCGGACCGGGGGAAGGGACGTTGCACCCGGCTCGGCATTGGTGGCGAAGCCGTTTCAGCCCCGCCATTCCAGAGGTCGAGGCCAATCTAGCGCAGCCTTCGTGAACGCTGCCCGAAGGCGTGGTTCATCTGCCGTTCATCCTGGGCGCGTGGGTTTTTCGGCTCTTGAAATGCCGTTTTGGGTTCCCCAAATGGTTGATGTGGCCGCCGTGAACGGGGCCGCTGACCGCGCCGGAATGCCATGACGGGTTCTGAAGCAGGTCACACACGCAAACCATGTTGCTCGACAGGAGAACAAAACCATGCGTCACGTTGATTTTTCCCCGCTTTATCGTTCGACCGTCGGTTTCGACCGGCTTTTCACCATGCTCGACTCGCTGGCCCAGCCTGACAGCGGCCAGACCTATCCGCCCTACAATATCGAGCGGACGGGTGAGGATGCCTATCGCATCAGCATGGCGGTCGCCGGTTTCTCGGAAGACGAGATTGCCATTGAAGCCCATCGCAACGTGCTTAGCATCAAGGGCGAGCGCAAGGACGAGGGCAATGGCGAAGGCTCCGAGGTGCTTTATCGCGGCATCGCCGCACGTGCATTCGAGCGTCGCTTCCAGCTTGCCGACCATGTCGATGTGACCGGAGCCAAGCTCAAGAACGGCCTTCTGCACATCGACCTGAAGCGCACCATTCCTGAAGAGTTGAAACCCCGCAAGATCGCGATTTCAGCCGCTGCGGACAAGTCGGCCAAGCAGATCGAAGCCAAGGCCGACACCAAGTAACGATCGCTCCTCCCGAGCGAAAGCGGCGCCTTCGGGCGCCGCTTTTTATTGGGCGGCTTTCAGCATATCGGCGTGGCGATGGCCAGCTTCCACTCGCCATCTTCGCGGCGGAAGAGTTCCGTGATGCGCAGCGTCATGGGAACCGGCTGGCCGTCGATTTCGACCACGGCTTTCTGCAACCCGCTCCAATAGGCGATGTCGCCGCCTTCGGCCTTGTGGAGAATCTCGAATTCGTTGCTGCCGTTCGGGCCGAAATGCGATGCCGCCGCAGCGTAATTTTCCTTGACCGGAATTGCTCCGCTGACCGCGTTGCCGTCCGGCCCGAAGAAGCTGGCCGGCTCCTGCGAGGTGCTCAAGGTGAGGACCTCGTCAGCCCTGCCGTGGCAATAGGCGCTGGCTGCCGCCTCGCGGATATTCATGAAATCGTTGAAACTGGTCATGTCGTCTCCCGTTGGCGATCCGCCAGGAACATCGGCAACAGCAGGGAGAATTCAACCAGGTGTCAGGGTTCCTCCTGACAATGACGGCAGTAGCGGTTCGCTCAGGCGATCAGTTCACCGAAGCGGTCGACCTCTTCGGGCGTGGTGGCGAAACTGGTGACCAGCCGGCACATGGTTTCGTCCGGGCCGATCGGATCGGCAAAGCCATGCGGGAGGTTCCAGGAGTAAAAGACCGCGCCCGCCTTGGTCAGCCTTTCAATCGTTTCCTTGTGGATGATCGGAAACACTTCGTTGGCCTGCGGCTGCCAGCCGAGGCGGGCATGGCCGGAGGCCTCGATCGCCCTGGCCAGCTGCGCCGCCATGGCATTTGCGTGACGGGCCGTCTCCAGCCAGTGGCCGCCCTCCAGATAGGCGTCGAATTGCGCGGCGATGAAGCGAGATTTCGAAAATAGCTGCGCGGCTCGCTTGCGCAGGAAGCCGAATTCCCGCGCCTTGGAGGTGTCGAACAGCACCACCGCCTCGGCGCACCAGCAGCCATTCTTGGTGCCGCCGAAGGAGACGATGTCGATGCCGCGCTTCCAGGTCATTTCGGCCGGCGTCGCCTCCAGTGCCACCAGCGCATTGGCAAAGCGCGCGCCGTCCATGTGAACCGGCAGGCCACGCTTCCTGGCTATGGAGACGAGTGCGTCTATCTCGTCCAGGCTGTAGACAGTGCCCACTTCGGTCGCCTGGGTGAGCGATACCGCCATGGGCTGGCCGGCATGGACGAATTCCGGCTCATAGCGGGAAAGGGCCGTCTCCAGATTCGCTGCCGTTATTTTCCCGAGCGGTCCGTCGACCGGGTAGAGCCTTACGCCGCCGGTGAGATATTCCGGCGCGCCGCATTCATCCTCGATCATATGCGCCTCGCGGTGGCAAAAGGCGATGCCGCCGGGCCGGTTGACCGAGGCAAGCGACAGCGCGTTGGCGGCAGTACCGGTGGCGACAAAGAAGACTGAGACTTCACGCTCGAACAGTTCGCTGAAACGCCGGTCTACGATACCGTCCGTCTCGCCATTGCCATAGGGGACCTCGAAGCCGGTTGCCTTGGCCGAGAGGGCGGCAGCGATCTTCGGATGCGCGCCGGCCCAGTTGTCGGAAGCGAAAAACATGCGAGTGTCCCGTTGGTCCATGTCGAATGCATCGACATAGACCGGCTTTGCCGGGCCGCATCAAGGCCCAGAGGTGAAATTTCTGCGTGACAGGCGGATTTGCCATGCCAAATCAGCGGGATAGAAAGTTACGCGTTCGTTAGAGAAAGCGAAAGTTTGTTACGCGTTTCGCGTCGTTTTTTTGCGAAACCGTCTTGTGTGGCTTAAAAAATTCTGCAATAAGAAAATTAGGACAGTAGTGCTGTCTTATTTTATCTGCGCAATGCGTGGCGGATTTGGCGTATGATCGCCCTCGATCCTGCCGTAGCCGTTGTCCGCGTCGCGAGAGGCTGCGAGGCAGTTTCGCCGCTCGACGCCGGGAGGCGGCATATAGCCGGGACTGCATGCCTTGCGCGGGAAATAGACTTAGAAGTGCCGACGATTGGACGGGTTTGCCACAAGGCTGCCAACGAACGACCACCCGCCTGCACCGGTTGGAAACGGAAGGAAGGGACGATGACGGATAGGACGCCCTCTGACATGATGCAACTTTCTGCGGCTGCGCAGAAAGGCGCGGAGGCCGTCAAAACCGTTCGTGGCCGCTCCACCACCGGTCCCGCCGCACAAGGCCTTTATGACCCGCGCAACGAGCATGATGCCTGCGGCGTCGGCTTCATCGCCGACATGAAGGGGCGCAAGTCGCATCAGGTGGTGGTGGACGGCCTGTTCATGTTGAACAATCTCACGCATCGCGGCGCGGTGGGTGCCGACCCACTGATGGGCGACGGCGCCGGTGTGCTGGTGCAGATCCCCGATCGCTTCTTTCGCGAGGAGATGGCAGGGCAGGGCATCGAACTGCCGCAAGCCGGCCAATATGCGGTCGGCCACTGGTTCATGCCGCAGGATGCCGGACAGAGGGCGCATATCGAGGAGGTGATTGCCGAATCCGCTCAGTCGGAAGGCCTTCCGCTGATCGGTTTCCGCGACGTTCCGGTCGACAATTCTTCCCTGTCCAAGGCTCCCGACATCGCAGCGGCCGAGCCTTATCACCGCCAGGTCTTCTTCGGCCGCCCGGCTGAGATCGCCGATGACGATGCCTATGAGCGGCGGCTCTACATCCTGCGCAAGGTCATTTCGGGCCGCATCTACCAGGAGAACGGCAATCGCGACACCGGCGCCTATTGCGTGTCGATGTCCTCGCGCACCATCGTCTACAAGGGTATGTTCCTGGCCTATCAGGTCGGCGACTATTACAGGGACCTGTCCGACCCGCGCTTCGAGACGGCGCTGATCCTCGTTCACCAGCGTTTCTCGACCAACACCTTTCCGTCCTGGAAGCTGGCGCATCCCTATCGCATGGTCGCCCATAATGGCGAGATCAACACACTGCGCGGCAACGTCAACTGGATGGCGGCCCGTCAGGCTTCGGTCGATTCGGAGCTGTTCGGCAACGACATCTCCAAGCTGTGGCCGATCTCTTATGAGGGGCAATCGGATACGGCCTGCTTCGACAATGCGCTCGAATTCCTCTGGCAGGGCGGCTATTCGCTGCCGCATGCCATGATGATGCTGATCCCCGAGGCTTGGGCCGGCAACAAGCTCATGGATGACGCCCGCAAGGCGTTCTATGAGTATCACGCCGCCCTGATGGAGCCGTGGGATGGCCCGGCGGCGGTGGTCTTCACCGATGGGCGCCAGATCGGTGCGACGCTCGATCGCAACGGGCTGCGGCCCGCACGCTATCTGGTGACCGATGACGACCGCGTCATCATGGCATCCGAAGCCGGCGTGCTGCCGGTGGCGGAAGAAAAGATCGTCAGGAAGTGGCGTCTGCAGCCCGGCCGCATGCTCTTGATCGACCTCGAAAGGGGCCGGATCGTCTCAGACGAAGAGATCAAGTCGGAGATCGCCTCCAGGCACCCCTACAAGACTTGGCTCGCCAATACCCAGCTTATCCTGGAGGATCTGGCCTCAGTTGAGCCGCGCGCGCTGCGCAAGGATGTCTTGCTGCTCGACCGGCAGCAGGCCTTCGGCTATACGCAGGAAGACCTGAAGCTCCTGATGGCGCCGATGGCCACAACCGGCCAGGAGGCTGTCGGCTCCATGGGTACCGACACGCCCATTGCCGCCATATCGGACAAGCCGAAGCTGCTCTATCACTATTTCAAGCAGAACTTTGCCCAGGTCACCAACCCGCCGATCGATCCGATCCGCGAGGAACTGGTGATGAGCCTTGTCTCCTTCATCGGGCCGCGGCCGAACATCTTCGACCTTATCGGCTCCTCGCGGCGCAAGCGGCTGGAAGTGCGCCAGCCGATCCTGACCAATGCCGATCTGGAGAAGATCCGCTCGATCGGCCACACCGAAGAGCGCTTCGATACCAAGACGATCGACATCACCTATGCCGCCAATGAGGGCGCTGCTGGCATGCCGGCAGCCATCGAGCGGCTGTGCGAGCGTGCCGAGGCGGCGGTTGCCGGCGGCTACAACATCATCATCCTCTCTGACCGGCAGATTGGTCCGGACCGCATCGACATCCCGACGCTGCTGGCAACGGCGGCTGTCCACCACCACCTCATCCGCAAGGGGTTGCGGACATCCGTCGGGCTTGTGGTGGAATCGGGCGAGCCGCGCGAGATCCATCATTTCTGCTGCCTGGCCGGCTACGGCGCCGAGGCGATCAACCCCTATCTCGCCTTCGACACGCTGACCGACATGCACAAGCGTGGCGAGTTCCCACCGGAGGTGGATGCGCAGGAGCTGGTCTCGCGCTACATCAAATCGATCGGCAAGGGCATCCTCAAGGTCATGTCCAAGATGGGTATCTCGACCTACCAGTCCTATTGCGGCGCGCAAATCTTCGACGCGGTCGGGCTGAAGTCGGACTTCGTCGAGAAGTATTTCACCGGCACGGCCACCCTTATCGAGGGCGTGGGGCTGGAGCAGCTTGCCGCCGAGACGGTGAACCGGCATGCCTCCGCCTTCGGCAATGACCCGGTGCTGCGCAACATGCTGGAGGTCGGCGGCGAATATCTGTTCCGCATGCGCGGTGAGGCGCATGCCTGGACGCCGGATTCGGTTGCAACGCTGCAGCATGCGGTGCGCCAGGGCTCGTGGGAGACCTTCAAGACCTTTTCGGCGCAGATTGATAGCGAAACCGCACAGGCCCAGAGCATCCGCGGCTTGTTCAAGATCAGGAGGGCCGGGGAGACCGGCCGCCAGAAGGTGCCGCTCGACCAGGTGATGCCGGCAGCCGAACTGGTCAAGCGCTTCTCGACCGGTGCGATGTCCTTCGGCTCGATTTCCAGGGAAGCGCATACCACGCTGGCGCGGGCCATGAACGCCATCGGTGGCAAGTCGAACACCGGCGAAGGCGGCGAGGAGCCGGACCGCTATCTGCCGCTTCCAGGTGGGGGCAAGAACCCGGAACGCTCGGCAATCAAGCAGGTGGCCTCGGGCCGCTTCGGCGTGACAGCGGAGTATCTGGTCAATTCCGATATGATGCAGATCAAGGTGGCGCAGGGCGCGAAGCCCGGCGAGGGTGGGCAACTGCCCGGCCACAAGGTCGATGCGACCATTGCCAAGACCCGTCATTCCACGCAGGGGGTGGGCCTGATTTCGCCGCCGCCACATCACGACATCTATTCGATCGAGGATCTGGCGCAGCTCATCTACGACCTGAAGAACGTCAATCCGGCCGCCGATGTTTCGGTCAAGCTGGTGTCGGAGGTCGGCGTCGGCACGGTGGCAGCGGGGGTCGCCAAGGCGCGTGCCGATCACATCACCATCTCCGGCTATGACGGCGGCACTGGCGCTTCGCCGCTGACCTCGCTCAAGCATGCCGGCAGCCCGTGGGAGATGGGCCTTGCCGAAACGCACCAGACGCTGGTGTTGAACGGCTTGCGCTCGCGCGTTGCGCTGCAGGTCGATGGCGGCTTGCGCACCGGCCGCGACGTGGTCATCGGTGCGCTGCTTGGTGCGGATGAATTCGGCTTCTCCACCGCGCCGCTGATTGCTGCCGGCTGTGTGATGATGCGCAAGTGTCATCTCAACACCTGCCCCGTCGGGGTGGCTACCCAGGACCCGGTGCTGCGCAAGCGTTTCAAGGGCACGCCGGAGCATGTCATCAACTACTTCTTCTACGTGGCCGAAGAGGTGCGCGAACTTCTGGCCGAGATGGGCTTTACCCACATCGACCAGATCATCGGCGATACCGATCTGTTGGAAAAGCGCGATCTGATCGACCACTGGAAGGCGAGGGGACTGGATTTCAGCCGCATGTTCTACAAGCCGGATGCGCCGCGCGAGGCGATCCACTGGACCGAGCGCCAGAAGCATCCGATCGACGACGTGCTCGACCGCAAGCTGATCGAGCTTGCCGCGCCGGCGCTGGACTCGCGCCAGCCGGTCAATATCGAGGTCGATATCCGCAATGTCGACCGCTCGGTCGGGGCCATGCTGTCGGGGGAGGTCGCCAAGCGCTTCAGGCACAAGGGGCTGCGCGAGGATACGATCTCGGTCACGCTCAAGGGCACGGCCGGCCAGTCCTTCGGCGCCTTCCTGGCGCGCGGCGTATCTTTCGACCTGATCGGCGACGGCAACGACTATGTCGGCAAGGGTCTGTCCGGCGGCCGCATCGTTATCCGCCCGCCCGAAGGGTCGAAGATCGTCGCGGAAGACTCCATTATCATCGGCAACACCGTGCTCTATGGCGCGATCGAGGGTGAATGCTATTTCCGCGGCGTTGCTGGCGAGCGCTTTGCTGTACGCAATTCCGGTGCGATCGCCGTGGTCGAGGGCGTCGGCGATCATGGCTGTGAATACATGACCGGCGGCGTCGTCGTCGTCATGGGCAGGACCGGCCGCAACTTCGCCGCCGGCATGTCGGGCGGTGTCGCCTATGTGCTTGACGAGGCAGGCGATTTCGCCGAGCGCTGCAACATGGCCATGGTCGAGCTCGAGCCTGTGCCCGAAGAGGACGACCTGATGGAGAAGCTGCTGCATCATGGCGGCGACATCGACCACAAGGGCCGTGTGGACGTGTCGGGCGACATGACCAGCCATGACGAGGAGCGCCTCTACCAGCTGATTTCCAACCATGTTCACTATACGGGCTCCGGGCGCGGTAGGCAGATACTGGACGACTGGGCGACTTATCGGCCGAAATTCCGTAAGGTGATGCCGGTCGAATACCGGCGGGCGCTGCAGGAGATGGAGCGTATGCGCATGGGCATGGCGGCGGAGTGATGACGCGCGCGCGGTCATTCCTGCGCGGAGTGCCACCGGGGCTGAAACCGGGGGCGCGGCCGCGCTGACTTTGAGAAGCCGGGCATGGCTTCCGGAGCATCGGACCGAAAAGTGGATACCGGTTTCGGACCACTCCGATGCTCGAATAATGTGCCGGAGGCTACGCGCCCCGGCGTTTGATCCGACCCGTACGAACGACCCCCGGGCGTCAGTTGCGCCTACCGGTCGAACGCAAGACCGAGAGACCATCCATGGGCAAGGTTACAGGCTTTCTTGAAATCGACAGGCAGGTGCACAAGTACCAGCCAGCATCCGACCGCATCCGGCATTTCCGTGAATTCACGCTGCCGATGTCCGACAAGGAGGTGGAGAAGCAGGCGGCGCGCTGCATGGATTGCGGCGTGCCCTATTGCCATGGCCCCACCGGGTGTCCGGTCCACAACCAGATCCCCGACTGGAACGACCTCGTCTACAATGGCGATTGGGAAAACGCGATCCGCAACCTGCATTCGACCAACAATTTCCCGGAATGGACCGGTCGCGTCTGCCCCGCGCCTTGCGAGGAAGCCTGCACGCTCAACCTCGAGGACATTCCCGTTGCCATCAAGACCATCGAGCAGGCACTGGCCGACAAGGCCTATGAACTGGGCCTAATCCGCCCTTATCCGGCCGAGCAGAAGACCGGCAAGCGCGTCGCCATCATCGGCTCGGGTCCGGCCGGCATGGCGGCCGCCCAGCAGCTTGGCCGCGTTGGCCATGACGTCCATGTCTATGAACGCGAAAGCCGGCCAGGCGGGTTGATGCGTTTCGGCATTCCTGATTTCAAGATGGACAAGCGCTATGTCGACCGCCGTGTCGAACAGATGCAGGGCGAGGGCGTGACCTTCCATTGCAACGTCAATGTCGGCGTCGACAAGCCCGTGGCCGAACTGCTCGCCGAATATGATGCCGTGCTTTATTGCGGCGGCTCCGAAACGCCGCGCGCGGCCAATATCCCCGGCGACGACCTGCACGGCGTCCACGATGCCATGCCCTATCTGGTGCAGCAGAACAAGCGCGTGGCAGGCGAGGATATCGCCTCCACGGCATGGCCGTCACAGCCGATCATCGCCAATGGCCAGCACGTCGTGGTGGTTGGCGGCGGTGACACTGCCTCCGACTGCGTCGGCACCGCCTTCCGGCAGGGTGCTGTCAGGGTAACGCAGCTCGACATCCGCCCACAGCCGCCCGAAAAGGAAGACAAGCTCGCGATATGGCCCTATTGGGCGACCAAGATGCGTACCTCCTCCTCGCAGGCCGAAGGGGCGGAGCGCGAGTTCCAGGTGGCGACGCTGGAATTCATCGGCGAGGAAGGGCAACTGACTGGCGTCAAATGCTGCGAGGTCGATGAGAAGCGCAAGCCGATCGCCGGCACCGAATTCGTCATCCGGGCCGATCTGGCTTTCATCGCCATCGGCTTTGCCGGTCCGATTGCCGGGGGTGTGGTTGAGGAATTGCAAGGGCAGTTGGAGGTCACGCTCGACAACCGGCGCTCGACCAATGTCCGGGCAAACGACCGCGACTACAGGACCAGTATCGACCGGCTCTATGCAGCCGGCGATGTGCGGCGCGGCCAATCGCTCGTCGTCTGGGCGATCCGTGAGGGCCGTCAGGCGGCGCGTGCGATCGATGAGGCGCTGATGGGCGAAACCGTATTGCCGCGATAGGCAGTGGCGCTATCAGCGCCTGATTGCCGTGGCAGTCTCTGAAGGTGCGGCCGCGACCGGCGGCGGCATCGTGCGCGGCCAGGAAAAATCGTCGGCGCGTCCCGGCAGGGCATCGGGGGCTGTCTTGTCCGTGGCCTGCTCCTTGTCCGGTGAACTGGCCGGCGCTGCTGCCGGCGCGCCGAGCAATTCGGTGCCGCCGTCGAGTTCGGGATCGCTCAACGAGATCGGCACCGTGCGATCGACGGGTGCGGCCGGCGCATCGGGTGCCAGAACCGGCAGGGCCGGTGTCGTCTCGGCTGCGCCCGGTGCCGTGGCCTCGCCCAGTATTTTGTTGAGCGGCTTTTCGGCATAGAAGGCAAGCTTACGCTTGCCGGCCTTGGTGAGATTGATGCCGTCATTCGAGCGCAGCCGCACCGGCTGGCCGTTGATGTCCGGCCCGGTGGTGACGAAAGCGCCGTTCTCATCGACAAAGCCGTCCCAGATATCCACGAACTCGGCTTCGGCCTTTTCGCTTGCGCTGCGATAGATGTCGTTGAAGGCAAGCATGTCCGACGTCATTTTCGATGATTTGAACGCCGGAACCCCGACCCAGATGAAAGGCACCTTATGCGCCGAAATGGACTCGGCGAAAGCCTCGGTACGGCGCTCATATTCCTTGATCCAGTTCTCCGAGCGGGGCGCCTCGCGGGTGTCGCCCACACGCATCTGCTGGCGGTCGTTGGAACCCAGCATGACCACGATGGCCGCGGGCTTCTCGGCTTCGACCAAAGGGCCGATCTCCTTGGGCCAATCGTAGAAATCGTCGCGGACGAAGCCGGAGGAACCGTTGGACCGGTCGACGATCCGGATGCGCGGATTTTCCGCATAGACATCCGCCAGCCCCTCGGCTAGCCCGCCGCTGAGAAAATCGCCGACGACCAGTATGATCCGGGCATCGGGAAGCTTTTCGACCTCCGGCGTTTCGACCACCACCGGCTGGCGCGGTTCGCTGCTGGAGCGTGGCGTCTTGCGGACCTTCGTGCGGGCTTTCGGCCGTGCCGGTACGTCTACCTGCGGCTCCAGCCGTCGTTCCTTGCGCGGCGCGAACAGGTCACGCAGCGACCAGGCGCGGCCGATCAGTTCCTGGGCGGAGGCGGGTGCGGGCGCCGTGACCGAGAATCCGGTGACCAGAATGGCCAGCGTCAAGAGCAGCGCCGATAAACGGACCAGAAGGCTGAGGCGCTGCTTTTGCGACAATTGACACTCCACAAACTAGGTCAGGAGCTATCTGTTCCTGAGCGTGGAAAGCACTTCCATGCTTGGATGGCCGTCCTGCGTCAAGCCGGCCCTGGCCTGAAATGCCTTGATTGCGGCACGAGAGCCTTCGCCGATCTTGCCGTCGAACTTGCCATCATAATAGCCATAAGCCGAAAGCCGCTGCTGTAGTTCCTGCTTTTCCTCGAAGCTGAGCTTGGTGAACGGCCGGTTCCAGTCCTGTACCAGGCCACCATAGCCGGCGATCTCGTCGGCGAGCAGGCCGACGGCCAGCGCGTATTTGTCCGCATTGTTGTAGCGCTTGATGACGAAGAAGTTCCTGGTCATCAGGAATGCCGGCCCATTGCGCCCGTCGAGCACCTTCAATTCGGCCTTGTCGGAGGGGCTGCTGAATGGCTTGCCGCGTGCGCGGGTGACCCCGATCTGCTCCCATTTGGCCAGCGACATCGAGTCGCCCGGGAATTTGCGCCCCTGCGGCAGCGACACTTCATAGCCCCAGGTCTTGCCGGTCTGCCAGCCGTTCTTGTGCAGCAGGTTGGCGGCGGTGGCGAGCGCATCGGGGATAGAATTCCAGATGTCGCGCTTGCCGTTGCCGTCCATGTCGACCGCATAGGCCTGGTAGCTGGTGGGGATGAATTGCGTATGGCCCATCGCGCCGGCCCAGGAGCCGGTCAAATGGCTTTCATCGATGTCGCCGCGCTGCAGGATCTTCAGCGCCGCAATCAACTGCGTGCGTGCGAATTTGGCGCGCCGCTTGTCGGCATAGGCGAGGGTTGCGAGCGAGCGCACGACATTGCGCATGACCTTGTCGTTCTTGAGGATCTCGCCGTAATTGGATTCCATTGACCAGATTGCCAGCAGGATGTGGCGATCCACCCCGTATTTCGCCTCGATGCGGTCGAGCCAGGGCTTCCACTTGCGCGCCATGGCGCGGCCGGTGGCGACGGATTGCTCATGCACGCGGTTGTCGAAATAGTCCCACACCGGGGCGGTGAATTCCGGCTGGTAGCGGGCCTTTTCCAGCACCTCGGGGTCAATATCGCGAACATTGCGGAAGGCCCGGTCGAAGGTGGTTCCGGAAATGCCGCTCTGCGCCGCCGTTGCGCGGAATTGCGCAACCCAGTTCTGGAAGCCGGCGTCGGCCAGTGCCGGTCCGGCCGTCAGCAGGATGGACAGCGACAGACCGGCTGCGGCCATGGCGCCGGCGAAAAACGTTGCGGACTTGCGAGCGGGCATGCTTTCCTCCTGGTCGATCTGCGGAAAATACCATTCATCGCCCAACCGGGTTATCAATCAGTTTACCATAGGAAGAATCCGGCGCAAAAAGCTGCCGGCACATGGATTGCGCGAACGCAAAATATCCTGCGATCCGATATTCTTCGATCTCGGCGCGAAGATGGTTCGATCCGCTTGAAGCAATTACGAAATCGGGGTGGCGGCAGATGAAGAAGGTTCGCAAGGCGGTATTTCCGGTCGCCGGTCTGGGCACTCGGTTCCTTCCGGCCACAAAGTCCATCCCGAAGGAAATGCTGACCGTGGTCGATAAGCCGGTCATCCAATATGTGGTCGATGAGGCCCGCGAGGCCGGCATCGAGCATTTCATCTTCGTCACCGGCCGTAACAAGGGCGTTATCGAAGATCATTTCGACATCCAGTTCGAACTCTACGATACGCTGGCGCAACGCGGCAAGGATGACCAGCTTGCCCGGCTGCAGCGCCTCCAGCCGTCACCGGGCCAGACCAGCTTCACCCGCCAGCAGGTGCCGCTGGGGCTTGGCCACGCGGTCTGGTGCGCGCGCGACCTCGTCGGCGACGAGCCTTTTGCGCTGCTGTTGCCCGACATGATCATGCAGACCGACAAAAGCTGCCTGAAGGCCATGGTCGAGCTTCACGAAAAGACGGGGGGCAATGTCGTCGCGGTGCAGGAATGCGACCCGGCCGATACCCACAAATACGGCATCGTCGGCCGCGGGAAGGACACCCATTCGGGATTCGAAATCACCGGCATGGTGGAAAAGCCGAAGCCGGGCACCGCGCCCTCCAACCTCTACATCAATGGCCGCTATATCCTGCAGCCAGAGATCTTCGACATTCTGGAAGGGCAGGAGCGGGGAGCCGGCAATGAAATCCAGCTCACCGATGCGATGCTGAAGCTGGGAAAGACCCAGGCTTTCCACGGCTACCATTATCAGGGCCGGACGTTCGATTGTGGCACGCCGGAAGGCTTCATTGAGGCCAATGTGGCCTTCGCGCTATGGCGGCCGGAACTGCATGACAACGTCGCCGGCATGCTGGAGAAGATGCTGAACGAGTTGAAACCGATCGAGCGGCGCAAGACACCGCGCTGACTGCCAGCGGTCGGGATGCCCGAAAAATCTCCACGCGCTGCCGGGTGGGCTATCGCTGAAGCCTGAGCCCAAGGAAAACGCTGTTGGCGTCATAGTCGCGGTCGGGCAGGTTGCTTTTCTGGCTTTCGTGCCGCAACCGCCCGGTCAGGCCGGCATAGCGGTTCATCCACCAGGTCGCGCCGGCTTCGGCATTGAATATCAGGTCGTGGCCGTCCGAGCCTGAATAATCGCGGTAGCCGAAACCGAGCGCTGCGTTTGCGGTCAGGTCGGCGCGGATTTGCCGCTCGACCGCAAGGCGCCCGGAATGCAGGATCGAGCCGCTCTCTCCTGCCGTCGTCGTACCCTCAATGATAGTGTTTGCCGCCAGATTGACCAGCGTTCCGCGCTCGGGCGACCAGGCCAGAGCGGCATCGATACTCGGCCCCGAGATCGGATCGAGGCGGTCGTCATCGAAGCTTTCGCGCAGCCAGCCGGCGGCAAATTCACCAGTCAACTTCTCGCCGAGATCGAGCTCCACGCCGGCGCGGGCGCCAAGCCGGTCGGAGGAACGGGCAAAGCCGCTGCTGTCGATCTCCTCGTCATAGTAGCGGCGGCCGATCTCGGTCTCCACGAATGGCGTCAGCGCCGGCGAAAGCTCATAGCCGCCGCGTAGGGTCAGTGTCGCCAGGGTGGAATCGCGTTCCTTTTGCGACAATACGCCACCGCTCGACAGGTCCGCATCGCCGAACACGTCCCGTTCCACCCGGCCGGTAACGCCGAAGCGGAGCTTGCCGACGTCCCGCTCGAGCCCGAGGCCGCCGCCGAAGGTCTGGCGGATCGGCTGCGAAGCGGTGCCGTCGATGACGACCGGCGAGGAGGCGGACTCAGGCCGCCGCAGATAGCTGAAGGCACCATGGCCGCGCATCTCCTCGGCGAGGTCGAGATCGAGCCTCGCATTGATGCCGGCTTCGGTTTCGTCGAGGTCTTCGCCCGAAAGCGAACGGCGCAAGATGCCATGGGCATCGATGGTGGCGGCGTGGCGGCTCCAGTCCGAAACAGCATTCAGCCGCAGCGTGGTTTCGGAAAGCACAGCCGAGGAACCGCTGGGGCTCGCGCTGGCGTTGGACGTGGCGGTGATGCCCTGTTCCAGCGATGGCCGCAATATGAACGAGCCGAGCCGCATGCCGGTCGCCGCAAAAGGGTTGTCGTCCGGCACGCGCCGCAAGCCCTCGATTGCGCCGCTGCGCTCCACACGCTCACTGGCGGGCAGATCGAGCGTCGAGTCGATGGTGGGCGTGCGTACCGTTCCGGTCGTCGCCTCGTCCACGGTTTCCTCCGGCAGCGCCCGCTCTACACGGGCAGCCGTATCCTGCGTGCGCTGCCGCCGCATGGTGCCCGGCCGTTCTGCAGGCAGGGGTGTTTCCGCAAACGGATCGCCTGCTGATGCCACAGATCCGAACAGGCTCGCCGGTGCACCGCTCGCCTCGCGCGGCGTGTCGGGAACCGCACCGCTGCTCGCTGGCTCATATTGTGCCTGGGTCTGTTCAGTAGGCTGATTGGCCGCCACAGGCTGCTGGCCGCGCGGGGTGTTGCGCAGCGTCGTGCCGTTGCCGAACGTGCCGCGAAGGGCGCTTTCCTGCGCATGCGCCTGGACTGCGCACAGCGCCGCAGCCAGTCCTGCCGAACAGAGCAAGGCCCGCAGCGCCCCCGTCGGGCGTCGTTTCTGTTGGCGGCGGACCCGAGACATTGTCACCTGGCTGCATTGAAGACGCGGGCGCGTCAAACTTACCGAACCGTAAATGCGGATGGTTAACAGAGGGTTGAGGTGCGCTGGCCGCGATCGTCGCCGGCCAGCGATAATATTGGACAGCGGCACCGCAAAGCGCTAATCGCATCGACCATGCATTCGGGAACGATCAAGAAGAAAGCCGACCCGCAGGCAGCGATTGCCTCGGCGATGCGAACGGTGTCTACCGGCCAGGTGGGCATCCAGGCCTTGCAGGATGCGCTGAACAACGGGCTCTCGGAGCCGTTTGCGCAGGCGGTTGCGCTGCTTTCGACCATTTCCGGACGGGTCATCGTCACTGGCGTGGGCAAGAGCGGCCATATCGGCTCGAAGATCGCGGCGACGCTCGCCTCCACCGGAACGCCGGCCTTTTTCGTCCATCCTTCGGAAGCCAATCATGGCGACCTCGGCATGATCGCCCGCGACGATGCCATCATCGCCATGTCCTGGTCGGGCGAGACGACCGAACTGAAGGGCATCGTTGCCTATGCCAGCCGCTTCTCCATCCCGCTGATTGCTATCACCGCTGGCGAGACGTCGGCTTTGGCGCGTGAGGCGACGATCGTGCTGTGCCTGCCGCGGGCGCCGGAAGCTTGCCCGCACGGCCTTGCCCCGACCACCTCGACGCTGCTGCAACTGGTGATGGGCGACGCGCTGGCGATTGCGCTGTTGGAGGCGCGTGGCTTCACCGCCGATCATTTCCGCACCTTCCATCCGGGCGGCCAACTCGGCGCCAACC
>JBARWP010000659.1:0-7063 GCA_049646905.1 Pseudaminobacter sp.
GCCTTCGCCCAGGCCCTTGGCGCCGAGCGGCGTCAGTGGGGTCGGGGTCTCGATGTGGTGGACCTCGATATTGGGAATCTCGGGTGCGAGCGGCATCAGATAGTCGGCGAAATTCGTCGTCAGCGGCTGGCATTCCGAATCGTAGATGAAATGCTCCAGCATGGCCGAGCCGATGCCCTGCACGACGCCGCCGCGCACCTGGCCATCCACCACCAGCGGATTGAGGATGGTGCCGCAATCCTCGACCACGACATAGCGGCGCAGCTTGGTCTTGCCGGTCGTCACGTCGATCTCGACCACGGCGGCATGGACGGCATTTGCATAGGTGCCGTCGCGCGGGCCGTCGCAGCTTGCATGGGCTTCCAGGCCCGGCGTCATCCCCTCCGGCATCTGCTCGACATTGCGCTGGGCGATGCGGGCGAGCTTCTTGATCTCGATGAAGCTGCCGGGATTGCCGCGCACCATGGCGCGGCCCTCGGCCAGCTCGATCTGGTCCGGCTTGGACTGCAGCAGATGGGCGGCGATTGTGCGCAGCTTGTCGGCGATCCGGGTGGCTGCTACATGCACGGCGCCGCCGCCGAGCGCCCCGCCGCGGCTGCCCCAGGTGCCGACGGAATAGGGCGTCGTCATGGTGTCGCCATGGCGGACATAGACGTCCTCTGGCCTGATGCCCAGCGCGTCGGCGGCCACCTGCGCCATGGTGGTCTCGAGGCCCTGGCCGTGGTTCTGCAGGCCGAGATCGATGGTGATCTCGCCATCGGGCGCCATATCGACCCGCGCAGCGATATAGCCGGTCTCGATCGGTGTGCGGCGGCGGGTGAAGTCCGGCGTGCCATGGGCGGTCTGCTCAATGAAGCAGGCGATGCCGACCCCGATGCGCCTGGTGGAGGAGCTGCGCGAAGCTTGGGCTTCGGCGATATCGGCGGCCAGCAACTCCCGCATCTGTTCGAGCGACTGGACGTAGGAACCCTCGTCATAGGTGAAGCCGAGCACGTTCTTGTAGGGGAATTCGCGGATGATGTTCTTGAGACGGAATTCGAACGGGTCGATGCCCAGCTCGGTGGCGATGTCGTCCATCAGCCGCTCCTGCGAGAACACTGCTGAAGGGCGTGCCACGCCGCGATAGGTGCCGATGGCGCATTTGTTGGTCGCCACGGCCCGGAACGTCGCCTCATAGGCCTGGAAATCATAGGGGCCGGGCAGCACCTTGCCTACCATGCCGGGCTCGCCGGCGGAGGTGAACGGATAGGTGGAGTAGGCGCCGTTGTCGACGGTGATGTCGGCCTTCAGGCCGAGCAGGCGGCCATCGGCCGAGAGATAGGCCTCCAGCGTGTGCTCATGGTCGCGAGCATGGATGGAGGCGATCAGATGCTCGCGCCGGTCCTCGATCCACTTGACCGGGCGGCCGGTCTTCATGGCAAGCCAGGCGATCAGGATCTCGTCGGCATAGACCTGCCCCTTGACGCCGAAGCCGCCGCCGACATCGGGCGCAACGACGCGGATGCGCGATTCCGGCAGGCCGAGTTCCTCGGAGATATAGGTGCGCACCAGATGCGGCATCTGGGTGGACGACCAGACGGTCAGCACCCGGTCAGCCGGATTGTAGTAGGCGACGACGCCACGGCATTCCATCGGCACGCCGGCCTGGCGCTGGGTGCGGTAGGTGCGCTTGATGACATGGGCCGCTGCCGCCTTGGCGGCTTCGATATCGCCGCCCTTCATCTGGCGCTCGACGATCACATTGCCATTCCAGCCGTCGAAGAGTGTCGGCAGCGAGGGATCGCGCGCCTGCTCCATCGTGCCGACGACGGGCAGCGGGTCGTAGTCGACGAAGACCATCTCGGCCGCGTCTTCGGCCTTGTAGGCATCCTCGGCCATGACGACGGCGACCGGTTCGCCGACGAAACGCACCTTTCCTTCAGCCAGGAACGGTTGCTCGGAATACTGCATCTCGGGCACGTCCTGATGCGCCTTCATCGACAGGCCGGCAGTGTCCTTGCCGGTGAAGACCCAGGTCGGGTAGTCGAGGTCGGCGAGTGCGGAACTGTCCACATCGATGATGTTGGCGTGCGCCGTTTCGGCGCGCACGAAGGACAGGTGCAGCATATTGGGCAGGTCGATGTCGGCGATGTAGCGCGCCGTGCCCGAGAGCAGCCTGGTGTCTTCGAAACGCTGGATGCGCGCACCGATAAATTTGGGTCGATCCGCCGTCATCTCATGCTGCTCCCGCGTCAAGGCCGACCGTCACCGCCTTGCGGACGGCGGCGACGATGCCGTGATATCCCGTGCAGCGGCAGATATTGCCGCTCATTGCTTCTCTTATCTCTTCGTCGCCGGGCATGCGCTTTTGCGCCACCATCTCCTCGACGAAAGGTGCCAGCGTCATCAGGAAGCCGGGCGTGCAATAGCCGCATTGCAGCCCGTGCTCGCTCTTGAAAGCCTGCTGCAGGACGTGGTCGGCTTGCGGTCCGCCAAGGCTCTCGACGGTGCGGATGGAAGCGCCGTCGCATTGCGCGGCGAAGGTGAGGCAGGACAGGCGCGGCGTGCCGTCCAGATGGACGGTGCAGCAGCCGCAGGCGCCATGCGCGCAACCGATATGCACGCCGGACATGCCGAATTCCTGGCGCAGGACGTCGGCGAGCAATCGCCGGGGCTCGACGCTGAGCGTCTTGCTCACGCCGTTCACTTCAAGGGTAATGTCGATCATGATTTATCCAGCGCTCTGGTGCAGGCCGCCTCGATGGCGCGGCGCGTGAGTTCGGCGATCAACCCGCGGCGGTAGTCGGCCGAGGCGATATGGTCATCGACCGGGTCGATCGAGGCGGCAAAGATGCGGCCGGCCTCGGCTGCGCCGGGATCGGCGAGCGGCTTGCCGACGAGATAGGCCTCGATCTCGGGCGCGCGGATCGGAAACAGGTCGGCGCCGGAGCAGACCATCGCCGCCTTGGTGATCTTGCCGCCGGCAAATTGCAGCGTGATGCCGACCGAGGCAGTGCCGAAGTCGCCGCTGCGCTCGCTCACCTCCACGAAACTGCCGGTGGAGGCGGCCGGCGGCAACGGGAACTCCAATGCCACGACCATCTCGCCCGGTTCGAGCGCGGTGACATAGGCGCTGAGGAAGAACTCGGCGGCCTTGATCTTTCGCGTGCCTTCAAGTGAGCGCACCACGATGTCGGCATCGTGCAGCACCGAAACCGCCGGCAGTTCGGCCGTGGGGTCGGCATGGGAGATGCTGCCGCCGATCGAGCCGTTCCGGCGGATCGTCGGGTGGCCGATATAATGGACGGCTTCGAGGAAGGCCGGGAAATGCTGGGCTATCAACGGATTGTCGAAATAGGCTATGTGGCGCGTGAGGGCGCCGATGCGCAGCACCGGTCCGTCGATCTCGATCGTGTTCAGCGGCAAGCGGTTGATATCGACAAGGTGGCCCGGGCGGGCCAGGCGGAAGTTCATCATCGGCACCAGGCTCTGCCCACCGGCGATGGGGCGGCCCTCCTCCCCAAATTCGTGGAGGAGTTCGAGCGCGTGGTCGAGCGACGCCGCGCGGTGGTACTCGAATGATGCTGGTCTCATCGGTTCCTCTTAATCGAAGGCGAAGATCCGATCGTGCAATCGCCCCAATCTGCCCATGCGGCTATGGCGGCCGCTTATATGGCTAACCTAGTCGAGCCAGTGTTTGTATGCAATGGAAAAAAAATTGTAGACAAATGAGGCTGGGCCGCATTAGATGCGCAGTGCCGGGCAGAGGGGCACCCCTTGCAAAGGCGAGGTCAGTCTAGCTGGCGCGGCCGGGCCGTGCCGATGGGAGAGAAATAATGTTTGCGATGAAAAGCTTCGCGCGCGGCTGCAGCGCGCTCGCCTTGGGGTTCACCCTGTTCGGCAGTGCGGTAGCGTATGCGCAGGACACAGTAACGCTCAAAATGGTGGGGGCATGGGCGCCCTCGGTTTCCCCAATGGCTGAAACCGGCCATCATTTCATGAAGGCCGTCGAGCGCCTGTCGGAAGGGCAGATCAAAATTCAATATATGGGTGCGGAGGATGTGCTGCCGCCCTTCGATCAGCCGGAGGCGCTGGTCAATGGCGTTTTCGACGTCTGGTATGGCGCGCCGAACTACTGGGCTGGCATCATTCCCGGCGGCTATGTCACCGAACTCTCGCAGCATCCAGTTCCCGATAACGGGCCCGGCTCCGAACTCTTCGATTTCATGGTCAAGATGTATGCCGAGCACGGCGTGCGCTATCTGGGCCACTATACCGGCAAGCCGGGGGTTGGATCGCATTTCCTGATTTCGCAAAAGGAGATCAAGGGAATCGAGGACATCGAGGGCATCAAGCTGCGCGTGCCGCCGCTGACCCGTTATTTCGTTCAGGGCGTGAAAGCCGAATCGATCACCCTGCCGCCTTCGGAAATCTTCCTGGCCATGGATCGTGGCACAGTCGACGGCTTCACTTGGCCGATCTCCGATGGCTTCACCAATTATGGCTGGCAGAGTGTCAGCAAATATCTGATCGATCAGCCGATGTACCGCTCCGGGACCGGTATCGAGATGAACCTTGCCAAATGGGACAGCCTATCGGCCGAGCATCAAGAGATCATCCTGAAGGCTGTCGCCGAGACGCAGGCCTGGACGCATGACTGGCTCGACCAGAACCAGAGCGAGCATCTGGCCAAGATGAAGGAAGCCGGCATGCAGGTTGTCGAGATCGCTGATGACAAGAAGGATGCCTGGCGTGATGTGGCCCAGGAATCCCTGTGGACCTATCTGCAGAGCGTGATGCCGGCTGAGCAGTTTTCCGAAGCTGAAAGGCTTCTGGAACGCAAGAAGTAGCTCGCTGCCGCCGCTCCCCTAGGGGTGGCGGCAACTTCATGCTCCGAACAGAGTTTGCGCACCATGCGCAGGCCTTCGCCGCAGTTTGAGAAACGTTTCGACCGTAACGAACACAAAAAGGCGGTCGCGGCCAGAGAGAGCGTCAAAGGGACGCCGCGCCATTCTGGGTTCTGCACCACCTTGAAAGAAACACAGTCAGGGCACCCTCATGAGCAAACTTGAACGCTCATTCGATTTCATACTCGATTTTTTTGCCGGGATTGCCTCCGTGCTGCTGGTGGTGATGATGCTGGCAACCGTGCTGAAGGTGGTGCTCAGGGCGCTATTCAACCACGGCATACTGGGCATCGACCAACTCAGCGGAACGATGATGGTCTACATCACCTTCCTTGGCGCCGCATGGGTGCTGCGCCGCGACGGCCATGTCTCGGTGGATATAGTCACCGCCAATCTGCGCCCGCAGACCCAGCGCGTGGTGATGCTGGTGAGTTCGCTGATCGGTGCGGCGGTGTGTTTCGTGCTCACCTGGTACGGCATCACGGCAGTCCTGCTCTCGCTGCAGCGCGGCATCATCGTCGCGGCCGAGCTTGAGATTCCACGGGCCGTCAATCTCTGGGTGATCCCGCTGGGATGCCTGCTTCTCGGTATTGAATTCCTGCGGCGCGCGATGCGCTTCCACAGAGGCGAGGCCGTGATTTCCGACACCCCGCGCCTGGAGGCCTGAGCATCATGATCTGGTGGCAATTTCTTCTGCTTTTCTTCGCCGGCCTCGGTTTCCTGATGGTCATCGGCCTGCCGGTCGCCATCGCCTTCCTGCTGGTCAACCTGGCCGGCGTCTTCTACCTCTGGGGCGGGGTCTCCGGTTTCAACCAGCTTATCTTGAGCATTGACAGCTCTATCTCGACCTTCGTGCTGGTACCGGTGCCGATGTTCATCCTGATGGGCGCGATCATGTTCCATTCGGGCATCGCCCACAGGATGATCGAGGTGCTGGACCAGTGGCTGGGCTTCGTCGCCGGCCGGCTTTCGGTGCTGGCCATCGGTGCCGGCGCGCTGCTCGGCACGCTGACCGGCATGGCGATGGGCTCAGTCGCAATGCTCGGCTCGACCCTGACGCCGGAAATGGAGAAGCGCGGCTACGGCAAGGCGATGTCGATCGGCCCGATTCTCGCCAGCGGCGGCCTGGCCATCCTCATTCCGCCGAGCACGCTGGCGATCATCTTGGCCAGCCTGGGTGGGTTCTCGGTGGCCAAGATTCTGATCGGCATCATCGTGCCGGGCCTGCTTCTGGCTGTATTGTGCATCGGCTACATCGTCATCCGCGCCACGCTGCGCCCGCAAGAGGCGCCGCCTTATGAGGCGCCCACGGTGCCGCTGGGACAACGCTTCCGCGACGCGGCCATCTATCTCGTGCCGCCGGTCTGCGTGGTGTTCATGATCATCGGGCTGATCTTCTACGGCACCGCAACGCCAACGGAAGCAGCCGCGATCGGCACCTTCCTGACCTTCGTCCTGGCCATGCTCTACCGTAAGCTGAACTGGCAGGTGCTGGTGCAGGGGGTGAGTTCGGCCATGCAGCTCTCGGTAATGATCCTGATTATCCTGACGGGTTCGGCGGCCTTCAGCCAGTTGCTCAGTTTCTCCGGGGCTACCACCGCGATTACCAGCCTGGCCAACGACCTGCCAGTGCATCCGCTGATCCTGCTCATCCTGATGCAGCTGATCGTCATGTTCCTCGGCATGTTCATCGAGCAGACGTCGATCGTGCTGGTGACCATCCCGATATTCCTGCCGATCGTGCATCACATGGGTTGGGACCCGATCTGGTTCGGCATCATCATGATGGTCAATCTGGAGATGGCGACGATCACGCCGCCCTTCGGCTTGTCGCTCTTCGTCATGAAGGGGATTGCCACCAAGGACACGACCATGGGCGACATCTATCGCGCCGCCGTGCCCTTCATACTCATCAATATCCTTCTGATGGGACTGATGATCGCCATGCCCGAAATGGTGCTGTGGCTGCCCGACCAGATGAAATGATCCCTAGCCCGCGCGGCGCAACGGCCGCGCGGAGTTCCCAGCGACGATATTATTGGAGGTGAAGATGACGGATGAACGTTCGGCGATATTGGCGACGATAGAGGAGAACCGGGACCAGGCGGTTGAGTTTCTGCGCAAGATGGTTGCGATCCCGAGCGTGACGGGGGACGAGGCGGCGATCCAGGCGTTCG
>JBARWP010000660.1:0-15409 GCA_049646905.1 Pseudaminobacter sp.
ACAGGGTCATAGGTTGGCGAGAGCGCGAGATAATACGGCACGGAGACGACCGCGCCGAGTTCGGACTTGTAGCCGATGCTTGGAAACAGGAAGCCGCTTTTGCGCTTCACGGTTGGGTCTGCGATCTCGAATGCCGGCAGGTATGCGATCGGGAAACCGAAAAACTCGAAGCGCGATTTCTCGAAGCGCACCGTCTTGGCCTTACCGTTCCAGATGATCTTCTGGGCCTTGATACGCCAGATCGGCGCCTTGTCGGGCTTTTCCTCGCAGGGTTCGCAGGCCGTGTAGACGCCGTTGTTGAAGGTCGTCACCACCCCGCCCTTGCGCTCCGCGCTTTCGGCAGCGAAATAGGTCTTGTCGACGGTCTCCACCCGCAGTGCGTTGACGAATCCGTCGGCAAAATCGTCGGTGACGTCGATCTCGTCGGAATAGATCTTGGTGCCCGAACTGTCGATGATCTCGACATTGCCGCTGGCGACCAGTCGCGAGGTCTTGCGGTCATAGGCGACACGCTGCGCAACCAGGCGGTTGCCGCCATAGTCGATCTGTACGCCGCCGACCGCCGTCACCGTATTGGCGTCATTGTCGTAGACCAGCGTGTCGGCTTCGAGCAGCATCTGGGAGCCTTC
The DNA here is from genome assembly GCA_049646905.1 of Pseudaminobacter sp. Classification (GTDB taxonomy): domain Bacteria; phylum Pseudomonadota; class Alphaproteobacteria; order Rhizobiales; family Rhizobiaceae; genus Pseudaminobacter. The sequence goes on from JBARWP010000660.1 coordinate 630, forward strand.
CGGCACCTGGCCCGAAAGGTCGGGAAGTTCCTGCGACAGAACCGGCTGTGCGGGCATGGCGAAGGCAAAAAGGCAAGCGAGCGCCGTGGCGCCGTAAAGGCGCTTCAGGCGAGCCGAATTGCACACGGAAACTGCCGCGCCCCCCACTAGCCATCCTCTCGATACAAAAGGAACGTCACCCCGAAAAACATAGCTACTATCACTGGAAGCCACGCTGCAACAAAAGGTGGCACGAATCCAGCATTCCCAAATGCTTTGACCAAAACTGAAACGACATAAAGCAGAAAGCCGGCAAGGATGCCACCCAGAATCATCGTTGAAGATTGCCCCATGCGCTCAAAGCGCATCGAAACCGTCGCCGCAATGAGGGTCATTGCGACAAGAAGCAGCGGAAGCGCCAGCAGCGAGTGAAACTGCATGGCAAAGGCGTTGGCCCTGAGGCCGAAGGATTGCGCTACCTCGATCTTGCCCGGAAGCTCGAAAAACGGGATCGTTTCGGGCCGCGCCAGCCGTTCCTGCACGAATTCCGGCTTCAGATTGGTCGCCACCCGGTCGTCGGCCAGCTTTTCGACCGGGCCGCGCCCGCGGAAGCGCTTCACGTCGTTGAGTTCCCAGTAGCCATCGCGCAGGAAAGCCCGCCGGGCATCCTTGCGCTCGATGATGTCGCCGTCCTGGTCGAGTTCGAAGAAGACGGCGTCGGAAAGCTCCAGGCCGCGATTGAGCACGGCCCGGGCGCCGATGATCGTGTCGGAATTGTTGGTCTTCTGGTGGATCCAGGGTGCGGCGAAGGCCGAAACCGTATTGGAATCGCCCGAACGCATGTTGCTTTCGAGGAATTCGGAATGGGACAACCCATTGGCCGCCAGCGGGTTGAGGACGCCGACCGTCAGCACGCCGAACAGAAGCGCGCCAAGGCAGGCCGGGCGCAGGAACTGCCAGGCCGAAATGCCGGCGGAGCGTGCAATGACCAGCTCGTATTTGCGGTTGAGCGAAATCAGCGTGGCCATGGCGGCGAAAAGCGCCACGAAAGGCACGGTTTGCTGCATGACCATCGGCACGCGCAGCGCCGAGATCGCCAGTGCCGACAGGAAAGTGAAGTTCGGCAGCCCCGAGGTGCGGCTCGAAAACTCGGTGAAGTCGATCAGGAAGACCAGCGCATAGATGCCGATGAAGAACCATGTGGTGATGACCACATAGCGCTGGAAGAAATAGCGGCCGAGCGTCCAGCCCATCACGCCGGCCCTCCCGCGGCATCGGCGCGGCCGAACAGCCGCCGCCGGAGCGTGGAAAGGGTGCCGACTGCCCTGGTCCATACCGCTCCCAGCCATTCCGCCCAGGCGAGGGGCAGTTCCATGGTGCGGTTGCTGAGGATGAAGCCGATCGCAACCAGCGAGGCGCCAGCCGGTACCGCATAGGCGAGCGGGCTGAACCAGGCATTGGTCTGCGCCTGGTTGGTCACGAAGAAGCCGAGCCAGCGCACGAACAATGCAATCGTGATGGCGGTCAGGAGCGGATTGATGCGTCCTTCGCGATGCGAGCGTGCATCACCGGCAACCGCCAGCGCAATGAGCGCGAATACAAGCGGGTAAATCCATTCGGTAAAGCGCCGGTGCAGTTCGGCGCGGAAGGTCTGCGGCGATTTCTGGTAGAACTTATCATTGGGGTCCGGATTGATCAGATAGGGGATGGTCCGGTCCTTGGGGAACATGGTGACGGTTTCGGCAGCCGACGAGAAGGCCGAGAGGTCGAACGCATAGGAGGTGAAGCGGATGACCGACACGTCGCCCGCCGGCGTTTTGCGATGGACCACGCCGTCATTCATGATCAGCATGCTGCGGCCTTCGGTCTGCACCACCGCGCCGGCCTTGGCATAATAGACCAGGTCGATGCCCTCCTGCCGCGAGTCGGCCACGAAGATGCCGCCGAGCCTGCCATCGGGAAGCCGCTCGGCGATCTGGACGAAGAGCCCTTCGTCGACCTTGCGGAACGTTCCTTCCTGGATAACCAGCGATAGCAGATCGGCGCGCGCCGCCGCCACCAGCTCGCGCCCGCGCTCGCGTGCATAGGGATCGACGCCGTTGTCGACGGCGAAGGAAAACACGCTGGCCAAAAGCGCCAGGACGACGATCGGACGCACCACTGTTGCGCGCGAACTGCCGGCTGCGCTGATGACGGCAAGTTCGGAATCGGTGTTCATCACGCTCAGCGTCTGCGCCACCGCGATGATGAGCGCGAAGGGCACCACGATCGGGATGATCGAGGGCAGGATGAGCGTGGCGATTTCGAAGAAGGTGAGGGCGGATTGGCCGCTGTCGGTGACCAGATCGACGCGGGCCAGCACCTGGGTCGTCCACACGATCGCCAGCGTCCAGAACAGCGCGGCCAGAAAGACCGCAACGGTTCGACGCATTATGTAGCGCTCAAGGACCTTCATGTGCCGCGAATTTTTCCGTCTGTGGTCGTTACTCGTAGCGGCCCATGCGATCGCCAGCGTCGGCCGCAGAGTATTCGCGCCGCTGAAGCAGCACAACCGGCTCGACCTGGTTCCCGTCCCGTCTCGCCTTTTTGATGCATCGAAGAGTCTCGTCAGGATTGGCTAAGAAAATGCCAAGGAAGCTGGTTAACCGCTTGTAAATGGCGATGCAACGCACCCTTGGTGTAGGGCCGGGTTCGGATTGGTAGGCCCTCTCGACCTTGTGCCACGCGGCGTCATCCAAGGCCCAGAAATGCGGCAAAAGACCGGAACCCGGCGCTTGCGTCTTGCCAAATGACACAAAAGGACGAAAGGTCGCGCGCGAAACCGCACATTCTTTATCATCCGAAAGCAGGCTTCCATGACTTCAACCCCCACAATCAGCTTTGCCAAATTCGCTGCGCCCAAGAAGGGAACGGCATTCGTGCTTGCAGCCGAGGGCGGGGGATTGAGCGAGCATGCACGGGCCTGTGACCCGGCCAGCACCTTCGAGCGGGCATTCCCGGTCGTCGACTTCACCGGCAAGTTCGGCAGCGTGGCCGATGTCCTGGCGCCGCAAGGCTCTGTGCTCGACCGGCTGGTCGCACTGGGGGCCGGCAAGGCAGCGGATCTCAACGACCATGCCTGGCTCAAGCTTGGCGGCATGATTGCCGCGCAACTGCGCAAGGCAATCGACGTCGCGGTGATCGCAGAGCTTGAAGGGGCCAAGGTTGGCGGGACAGAGGCTGCACGGATTGCCGCCGGCATTCTCCTGCGCGCCTATTCCTTCGACAAGTACAAGACGAAGAAAGACGAGGCGAACGGCAAGGAGCCGGCCAAGCCTGCCAAGATCACCATCCATTGTTCCGATCCGGCCGGCGCCAGGAAGGCATTTGCCGATGCCAGGGCTATCGTGGACGGCGTGACGCTTGCGCGCAATCTGGTCAATGAGCCTGCCAATGCGCTGGGGCCGGTTGAATTTGCAGCCCACGCCAAGGAACTTGAGCAACTTGGCGCCAAGGTCGAGGTGCTGACCGAAAAGGAAATGAAGAAGCTCGGCATGGGTGCGCTGCTTGGCGTGGCGCAAGGGTCGCCGCGCGGTGCGCGTCTGGTGGTCATGCAGTGGAACGGCGGCAAGGCAAAGGACAAGCCGATCGCCTTCGTCGGAAAGGGCGTGACCTTCGATACCGGCGGAAATTCGATGAAGCCGGCCTCCGGCATGGAAGACATGAAGGGCGACATGGGAGGCGCTGCCGCCGTCACCGGGCTCATGCATGCGCTTGCCGCACGCAAGGCCAAGGTGAATGCGGTCGGCATCATCGGCCTTGTGGAAAACGCAGTCGACGGTGCAGCCCAGCGGCCTGGCGACATCGTCACCTCCATGTCCGGTCAGACGATCGAGATACTCAACACCGACGCCGAAGGTCGCCTGGTGCTCGCCGATGCGCTTTGGTACTGCAACGAGCGGTTCCAGCCGAAATTCATGGTCAATCTGGCAACGCTCACCGGCGCGATCATGGTGTCGCTCGGCCAGAATCATGCCGGGCTCTTCTCCAACAACGACGAATTGGCCGAGCGGCTGACACAGGCCGGGCTGACGACGCAGGAGAAGCTGTGGCGCATGCCGATGGGCAGCGAATATGACAAGCTGCTCGATTCCAAGAATGCCGACATGAAGAATATCGGCGGCCGCTTCGGCGGTGCGATCACGGCGGCGCAGTTTCTGCATCGCTTCGTCAAGGATACGCCTTGGGCGCATCTCGACATCGCCGGCACCGCCATGGGCTCGCCGGCAAACGAGATCAACCAGTCCTGGGGCTCAGGCTTCGGCGTGCGGCTGCTCGATCAACTCGTACGCGACCATTACGAGGGCTGATACCAACGCGATGACCGATGTGCTGTTCTACCATCTGACCGAATCCACGCTGGAGGATGCGCTGCCCGGCCTGCTCGAGCGCAGCGTGCAGCGTGGCTGGCGGGTGGTGGTGCAGGCGGGCAGCGAGGAGCGGCGCAACGCGCTGGATACGCATTTGTGGACCTTCCGCGACGAATCCTTCCTCGCACATGCGCCCGACAGTGAGCCTCATGCGGCCGAGCAGCCGATCCTGCTGACCACCTCGGTCGAGAACCGCAACGATGCACAGGTGCGCTTTCTGGTCGATGGAGCAGCCCCGCCGGATCTTGGCGCCTATGAGCGTGCCGTTTTCATGTTCGACGGCCATGATGCTGCCCAGCTTGAAGCGGCGCGCGAGCATTGGAAGACAATGAAAGCGGCGGGGCACACGGTCACCTACTGGCAGCAGACCGCAGACCGTCGCTGGGAGCGCAAGGCGTAGATCGCGCGCCCGCCTTCACCATTCGATCCCATCGTGAAACAAGCTGCGTCTTGCTTTTGCACGATTTCGGACGGAAAGCTGCGCCCGACTGTGCTAGCAATTCCAGGAAAAGTGCGTAGCGGTTTTCCGTCCGGAATTGCGCGGAAACAATAAGATTGAGCCTTTCCGCGATTCGAAGAAAAGCGGAAAAGCCCTAGACGGATTTGCTGATGCGTTTCCTGTTTCTTCTCGTTCTTCTCGCCGGGGCGGCGCTTGGCGTCTTCTATCCGTGGTTCGTGAATAATTTCTCGGGTCACGAGGTGGGGACATGGCGCGCATATGAGCGCGCCTCCGGTTTCAAGCCGGTGGTGGCCCAACTGAGTGCGTCCGACATGCCGGTGCGGGTTCTGGTCGACCTGACTGCGGTGGGCGCGCCTGCGCTGGTCGGCACGCGCACGGTGGTGACGCTGACGGCGGCAACCAATGGGCGCACGGTGCTGGCCGATACGCTGAGCTTCCAGGGATCGCGGGTCCGCGATGAATCGCCCCAGACCAACGAGAAGATTTTCCGCGCCGAAGCCGGCGTGATTACCGCGGGCGAGGGCGGCAGCTACACATTCACGCTCGGGCCGGGTGATGCCGAAGGCATCGACATGCATGCGGTCGATCTCATCCTGCGCGGCGGCGCTGCACCGCTGGACGAGCGCGCGCAGCCGGTCGGCTTTTCGCTGATGGCGATCGGCGTGGTCGGGTTCGTCATTGCCATGCGGCGCAGGCGCGGTGCCGGCAGGCAGAATCCAAATTCGCAACCGCCGCCACCGCGTTGGGGCCGCAACGGCGGCGGGAAGAACTGACTTGAACTATCGCCACGCCTATCACGCCGGTAATTTTGCCGATGTCGTCAAGCATGTCGTGCTGACGCGGCTCGTGGAATATCTGAAGCGCAAGGACAAGGCATTCCGGGTCGTCGATACGCATGCCGGGATCGGACTTTACGACCTGTCCGGCGAAGAGGCGCAAAAGACCGGGGAATGGCGGGACGGTATCGGCCGGGTGCTCGCGGCGGACATCGCACCGGAAGCTGCGTCGTTGATGACGCCCTATCTGGATGCCGTGCGCTCGGTCAATCCGCATAGTGGGTTGTCGGCCTATCCGGGCTCTCCGCTGATCACTCGCCTCCTGCTCCGCAAGCAGGACCGGCTGTCGGCGATCGAATTGCATCCGCAGGACGTGCTGCAACTGAAGGCGCTGTTTGCCGACGATTTCCAGGTGCGCGTGACCGAGCTTGACGGCTGGCTGGCACTCGGTGCGCATCTGCCGCCGAAGGAGAAGCGCGGTCTGGTGCTGGTCGATCCGCCCTTCGAGCAGGCAGGCGAGTTCGACCGGCTGGTCGAGCGGCTTGCCAAAGCCTACGGGCGCTGGCCCGGCGGCATCTATGCGCTCTGGTATCCGATCAAGGACCGGCCGGCGGTGGCTGCCTTTCGAAAGGCATTGGCCGCGGCCGGCATCCCGAAGATCCTCGATATAAGTTTCGAGATCAGGCGCGCCGCAAGCGAGCCGCGGCTCGATGGCAGCGGCATGATCGTCGTCAACCCGCCCTTCACCATCGAGGCGGAGTTGCGGACCGTCCTTGCCGAGCTGCATGGGCTGCTTGCCGAGGAAAAGGCAGCCTCGTGGTCGCTTGACTGGCTGGCCGGCGAGACGGCCAGCGCTTGACCGCGCCACGCGCATTCAGCACAATCGCCAACCCAACCGTCGCGCTGAGCGATGATTCATGAGGTCAGCTATGTCACGCATCGCCCAGTTCGCCATGGCCGCTCTGGTCGCCGCCGGATCGGTTCTCGCCGCGCCTGCGGTGTCGCTTGCGGCCGATCAGGTCATCTATTCGCAGGAAGAAGGGGCCAGCCTGTGCACGGACCAGCGCTATCTGTCGAAGATCGTCGATCGCTTCGGCTACCAGGTCCGCAACGTCCCCAATCTGCCCAATGTGGCGATCTCGGATTTCAACCTGATCCATCAGGTCCGCTATGAGCCGGTAGCGGAGCGCCACCCGATTGCACGCCTTTATTGCAGGGCCACGGCAAGTCTTTCGGACGGCCAGCAGCGCCAGGTCTGGTATCTGATCGAGGGCAGGATGGGCTTTGCCGGCTTTGGCGACAATGTCGAGTTCTGTGTCGCCGGCTTTGACCGCTGGATGGTCTATAACGGCCGCTGCCGGGTGTTGCACTAGCATCGTCGATCTCGCAGCGTGATATCTGCCAAAGTGGACGGGTGTTTGCGGCGGGGGCTCGCAGCCCTTGGGCTGTTCCTGCTGGCAGGCCAGGTCCCGGCACAGGCCGATCCGGCGCTTCCCGATGGGGATGGCTTTGATTTCTATGTCCTGTCGCTGTCCTGGTCGCCGAGCTATTGCGAGGCCGAGGGCAAGGCGGCCAACCGTCAGCAATGCGCGACAGGCCGGCCCTATGCCTTTGTCGTCCACGGTCTCTGGCCGCAATTCGAGCGCGGCTACCCTCAGAATTGCCCGGTAGGCGAGCCGCAAATACCCAATGAAAGGCTGCGCGCGCTTTACGACCTGATGCCGTCCGCGGGCCTGATCCGCCACCAATGGCGCAAGCACGGCAGTTGCGCCGGCCTGCCTCAACAGGACTATTTCCGCGTGTTGCGCGCCGCGCGCGAGCGCGTGGCGATCCCGGCCGGGTATAGTCGGCTCAGGGCCTATCGTTCGGTCGATCCAGATGCGGTTGAGGATGCGTTCCTGCAATCAAATCCGGGGCTCGAGCCGGACGGCATTGCCGTCACCTGCGACCACCGCTATCTGCGCGAGGTCCGAATTTGCATGACGAAGGACCTGTCGTTCAGGGACTGTCCGGAGGTCGATGCGCGTGCCTGCCGCCGCTCCACGGTGGTGATGCCGCCCGTTCGTGGCGGATAGTTTTTCCGCAACTGGGTGTTGCTCTGGGGCAACGCGGAAATTACGGTTTCGCCGCTTTGAGTCCGGGGAGACCAGTGAATGTCCAAACTGCTTTATGCATCCGCATCGCCTTACAGCGCGAAGGTGCGGATGGCCGCCGCTTATGCCGGGATCGCGCTCGACGCCGTCACCACCGATACCAATGCCGAGCCGGCGGAACTCATCAACGCCAATCCGCTCGGCAAGATACCCGTGCTGGTCACCGATGAGGGGGAGGCGGTTTTCGACAGCCGCGCCATCACCCAGCACCTGAACCGGCTCTCCGGCAATCTGCTGTTTCCTCGCAACCCGGCCAAGCGCCTCGATGCCGAACGGCTGGAAGCGTTGGCGGACGGCATCTGCGACTGCCTGCTGGCGCATGTCTATGAACGCCGCTTCCATCCGGAGGAGAAGGTTCACGAGCCCTGGCTGGAAAAGCAATGGGCGAAGGTGGTGCGGGCGCTGGACGGATTGAACGCCAATCCGCCCAAGCTGCCGAAGAAGATCACGGCCGGCCACATCGCGCTGCGCGCCTGCCTGGGCTATATGGACCTGCGTTTTGCCGGCAAGTGGGAGCGTGGGCGTTCCAGGCTCAAACGCTGGGCCGCGCGCTTCGACGAGAAGTTTCCGGACCTGAAGCCCTACCTCCCGTCCTGACGGGATTGCCACAGAACCGAAGACAAGAAAAAGCCGTGTGTCCCGTGAGGAACGCCCGGCTTCTTCTGCCCGCCCGCTAAAGGGCGATTGTCAGATCAGAACTTCATGCCAATGCCGAATTGGATGCGATGATCCTTGGCATCGACTTCGCGGGTGCCGCCACCCGTGGTGAAGTCCTCGCTGCCGTAGTCGGTGTAGCGATACTCGACGCGGCCGAACACCTGGTCGGTGATCTTGACGTCGGTGCCGACACCGGCGGTCCAGCCGAGCAGCGTGTTGCGGTCGCTGACGCCGCCTTCGGTGATCTTCAGGCTCTGCGCGGCACCACCAGCGGTGATGTAAGGCAGGATATCCGGCGTTACCGCATAACCGAGACGGGCACGCAGCGAGCCGTTAACACCACCGTCGACTTCGGTGCCGGCATTGTCGCCGTCGAAGCCGCCGTAGCCGATATCGGCCTCGACGCCTGCAACGAAGCTGTCAGCCTGGTAGTTGTAGCCGGCAAAACCACCGCCGAGGAAACCATCGGTGCTGATTTCATTGCCGGGCTCTTCGGCACGGCCCGAAAAGCCGTAGCCAAGCGTCACACCGGCATAGGGACCGGACCAAGTGTTAAGCGGAGGCATTTCCATCGGTGCCGCAGGTGCCGGGGGCTCTTCCATGACGACATCGGCCGCATTGGCAGGGACCACGCCGGCAAGGGCGATGAGCCCGAGCGCAACCGCAAAGGGGCGCGCGAATTTCAAATTGGCTTCCATTTCTTCTACTCCTTAAGCCACAGCACTTGAAAACTTCTGTGGGGGGCATCCCTTCCCGCTGGGAGGTTTAACGGAACGGGTGCCTGACGGTTCCCAATGTCGTGTCGAATTGCGGCTGGAGCTTACCTGAAGTTGGGTCATTAGCCGGCCGAAATGAGGCAGAAAATTGACGTTGCAGTTGCGCAACAGAAATGGCAGGAGCGTTGACCCCCTGGCGGCTAGCCCCGCTTGGTATAAGGGGTTTTACGGCCTATATGAAAACCATCCGCGATGGTTTCCTGCCGGATTGGCACGTCCGAAAGGCGTCTCGCCACATTGCAGCCAAATCCACGAACGGAAATTAACGGGTCGGGCGCGAGCGGGTTGGTCCGCGGCTGCCCGCGGGAATGAAGGGTGGACAGATGACGAATCCCGGCCAGACGGCGCTGGTGACGGGCGGGGCCAAGAGGGTAGGCAGGGCCATTGTGGAAGACCTTGCGGCCCATGGATTTGCCGTGGCCATCCATTGCAACAGCTCGCGCGCGGAGGCGGACGCCCTGGCGCAGTCGATTCGGCAGGCGGGCGGCCGCGCCGGCGTGGTGCAGGCCGATCTCACCGACATGAAGGCCATCGACGGGCTGGTCGGGCAGGCGGCGGCCGAGGTCGGGCCGATCGGGCTTCTCGTCAACAATGCGTCCGTGTTCGAGCCCGACCAGCTCGGTGATTTCGACTGGACGACCTGGGACCGGCACTTTGCCGTCCATTTGAAGGCGCCCGCACTTCTGACCCGCAGGTTTGCCCAGGCCCTGCCGCCTGAACGGGAGGGGCTGGTGGTCAATCTGGTCGACCAAAGGGTCTGGAAACCCACGCCGATGTTCTTTTCCTACGCGCTGTCCAAATCCGCGCTGTGGGCTGCGACCCAGACCATGGCGCAGGCACTGGCGCCGAGGATTCGCGTCAACGCCATTGCGCCTGGCCCCACCCTTGCCAATACAAGGCAGGGCCAGACCGATTTCGCAGCCCAGGTGGAGGGCCTGATTCTCAGGAGAGGCCCGCGGCTTGCCGATTTCGGCGCAACCATACGCTATCTATGGGAGCAGCGGTCGGTGACCGGCCAGATGATCGCGCTCGATGGCGGGCAGCATCTTGCATGGCAGACGCCGGATGTGACAGGCATGTCGGAATGAGCCCGAAAGACGCAAATTCCAGGCCGCGCCGTGGACCGGCCGTAGCCGGAGACGATATCGCCGGCTTCATGCCCGGCCATGAGGTCGAGCAGGAGGAGGGGTCGGCCTCCGAGGCTCAGCCGGCCGTGCCCGATCCGGCATTCACCGCCATAGATTGGGCGCAGCCGACCACCGATGGCGAGCGGCCGGACGGCGCCAAGGTGATCCAGGCGCTGGTGAAGCGCCTGCCCAATGCGCCGGGCGTCTATCGCATGATGAATGCTGCCGGCGACGTGCTCTATGTCGGCAAGGCCCGCAGCCTGAAAAAGCGCGTCACCAGCTATGCGCAGGGTCGTTTCCACACCATGCGCATCGGCCGCATGGTGCGTGAAACGGCGACGATGGAGTTTGTCGTCACCCGCACCGAAATCGAGGCGCTGCTGCTTGAGGCCAATCTTATCAAGCGCTTGCGGCCGCGATTCAACGTGCTTTTGCGCGACGACAAGTCGTTTCCCTATATCCTGCTGACCGGCGACCATCCGTCGCCCGGCATTTTCAAGCATCGCGGTGCGCGCTCGCGCAAGGGCGACTATTTCGGCCCCTTCGCGTCGGCCGGCGCGGTCGATCGCACCATCAATTCGCTGCAACGCGCCTTCCTGCTGCGCACCTGCACTGATTCGGTCTTTGAAAGCCGCACGAGGCCGTGCCTGCTCTACCAGATCAAGCGCTGCTCGGCGCCGTGCACCGGCGAGATTTCGGCGGCCGACTATGCCGCGCTGGTTGAGGAGGCCAAGGATTTCCTGTCCGGCCGCAGCCAGAAGGTGAAGACCGAGATTTCGGCGGCCATGCAGGAGGCAGCCGAGGAACTCGACTTCGAGCGCGCCGCGATTTATCGCGACCGGCTGTCGGCGCTGTCGCACGTGCAGAGCCATCAGGGCATCAACCCGCAGACGACCGAGGAGGCGGACGTCTTCGCCATCCATCAGGAGGGCGGGCATATCTGCATCCAGGTGTTCTTCTTCCGCACCGGCCAGAACTGGGGCAACCGTGCTTATTTCCCCAAGGCCGACCCGGCTCTCGAGGCAGGCGAGGTGCTGGGGTCCTTCCTTGCGCAGTTCTATGATGACAAGCCGTGCCCACGGCTGATCCTGCTTTCCCATACGGTGGAGGAGCAGGAGCTCCTGTGCGAGGCGCTTTCCACGCGCGCCGGCCACAAGGTGGCGATCTCGGTGCCGCGCCGGGGCGAGAAGAAGGATCTGGTCGACCATGCCATGCAGAACGCCCGTGAGGCGCTGGGGCGGCGGCTGGCGGAAACCTCGACCCAGGCGAGGCTCCTGAGCGGATTGGCGGAGACCTTCGGGCTGGACAGGGTACCGACCCGCATCGAGGTCTACGATAATTCCCACATCATGGGCACCAACGCGGTGGGTGCGATGATCGTCGCGGGGCCGGAGGGCTTCGTGAAGAACCAGTACCGCAAGTTCAACATCCGCTCGACCGAGATCACGCCCGGTGACGATTTCGGCATGATGCGCGAGGTCATGGAGCGGCGCTTTTCACGGCTGCTGAAGGAACATGCCGTACCCGAGGCGAATGGAGACGAGGCGAAGGAGGAGAACGGCGGTTCGGCCTTTCCCGCCTGGCCGGATGTGATCTTCATCGATGGCGGGCAGGGGCAGATGACGGCGGTGCGCGCCATTCTCGACCAACTCGGCATTGCCGACCGGGTCGCCGCGATCGGGGTTGCCAAGGGCCAGGATCGCGAAGCGGGCCGCGAGCGGTTCTTCGTGGACGGCAAGCCTTCCTTCTCGCTGCCGGTCCGCGACCCCGTGCTCTATTTCGTGCAGAGGCTGCGCGACGAGGCGCATCGCTTCGCCATCGGCTCACACCGGGCGCGGCGCAAGAAGGAAATGGTGCGCAACCCGCTCGATGAGATCAGCGGCATCGGACCGGGCCGCAAGCGCGCCTTGCTGCTTCACTTTGGCACGGCCAAGGCGGTCAGCCGGGCGGCTATAGAGGATCTGGTGGCAGTGGATGGCATTTCGGAGCATGTTGCACGTCTCGTTTACAATCATTTCCACGAAAGCTAGTCATTACGAGGCTCGAAATTTCGCTGGGCCATCAATTTCCCACAGTTGACCCCCTACGTCGGGGTCTGATTTGAGTACGAAAGATAAAACGGTCACGGATCGAAATGGCCAAGCGCGCTTTCAACCTTCCTAACATGCTCACCTATGCACGCATTCTTGCCGTGCCGCTGATCGTGCTATGTTTTTTTCTAGAGGGCCGTCTGCGCTCGAGCGACTTTGCCCGCTATTCGGCACTGGCCATCTTCCTGGCTGCAAGCGTTACAGACTATTTCGACGGCTATCTGGCGCGCGCCTGGAAGCAGACATCCAATATCGGCCGTATGCTCGACCCGATTGCCGACAAGCTTTTGGTCGCGACCTGCCTGCTGCTGCTCGCCGCCGACACCGACCGCACCATTGCCGGCTGGACGCTGTGGGCGGCAATCATCATCCTGTGCCGCGAAATCCTGGTTTCAGGCCTGCGCGAATATCTGGCCGCCCTCAAGGTCAGCGTACCGGTGACGCAACTCGCCAAATGGAAGACCGCGATCCAGATGGTGGCGATCGCCTTCCTGCTGCTGGGTCCCGCCGGCGACAAGATCGTGCCCTATTGGACCAATGTGGGCATATCGCTTCTATGGATTTCGGCCATTGTTACGCTGTATACCGGCTATGACTATTTTCGCGCCGGCGTAAAGCATATCATCGACGAATGAACGAGCATCCGACCAGACTGGTTTACTTCGCCTGGGTCCGCGAGCGGATCGGCAGGCAGGAGGAAGACGTCGCACTTCCGGCCGAAGTCGAAACGGTGGCCGATCTGCTGCGCTGGCTGCAGGGCAGGGGCGAGGAATATGAAAACGCCCTGCAATATCCCGATGTGATCCGCGTCGCCATCAACCATGAGCATGTCGATCACCAGGAAAAGATAGCGGGCGCGCGCGAAATCGCACTCTTCCCGCCGATGACCGGAGGCTGACTGGCGATGGCTGCGGCGGCGCTTCCCGAGATCCGCATCCAGCGGGAGGATTTCGACGTCGCTGCCGAAGTTGCCCGGCTGACCGAGGGGCGGACGGATATCGGCGCCGTCGTCAATTTCATCGGCCTGTGCCGCGACGAGGCGGGTGCCCTGTCGGCGCTTGAACTCGAACATTATCCCGGCATGGCCAGGGCCGAGATCACGCGGATCGCCAACGAGGCGCTGGAGCGCTGGAACCTGAGCGGGCTGACGGCCATCCATCGTTTCGGCAAGATGGCGCCGGGTGAAAACATCGTGCTGGTGGTAACGGCCTCCACGCATCGCCAGGCTGCCTTCGAGGCGGCGAGTTTCCTGATGGACTATCTGAAATCGCGCGCACCCTTCTGGAAGAAGGAGCATCGCGCGGACGGCACGGCCGGTGACTGGGTCGATGCCAAGGAAGCCGACGACGAGGCGGCGGCGCGCTGGGCACGGTAGCAGGCCGCCTGGCAAAAATCTGCGCCGTCATTGAACAACCGCAATCTCCTGCTGCAAGATCTTCAAAACAATGGAGATTTGATCGATGCTCGGCAGGCTCGCGGAATTTCTGATTTTTGGATTGGCACCCTTGATGGTTGCAGCCGTGCTGCTGCCGGGCCAATCCTTCGCTGAGGAAAAGGTGATTTCCGGCGAGGTACTCTACCGTGAGCGTATCGCGCTACCGCCCAATGCGGTCATGGCGGTGCAACTGGCCGATGTGTCGCTGGCCGACGCGCCGGCCGCCATCGTCGCCGAGCAGACGGTCGATCCGGCCGGGCAGGTGCCGATCAAATTCGAGCTTCGTTTCGATCCGTCGGTCATCCAACCGAATATGAGCTATGCCTTGCAGGCGCGCATCACGGTGGAGGACCAGCTTTGGTTCATCACCGACACTCGCCATGAGGTGGACCCGCTGACGGTGACCTCGCCGCAGACCGTGATGGTCAAGCAGGTGGCGCAGGGCGAGCCGGGCGAGGCTGCGTCGTCCGAAATATTTGATATCGAATGGGTCGTGGAAGCAATCGACGGCAAGCCGGCGGCGGATGGCGTGAAGTCGACGCTGAAGATCGCTGCGGACGGGCAGGTCAGTGGCCGTGGCGGCTGCAACGGCTATGGCGGTGGCGCGACGGTCGAGGAAGAAAAGATCTCGTTCGGCGATATGCGCGCGACACTTATGGCCTGCGAGCAGGTGGCGATGGATCAGGAAGGGCGGTTCTTTGCTGTGCTCAAGGAGATCGAAGGCTTTCGCATCGAGGACGGCAGGCTGGTGCTGGCCGACAAGGACGGCGAGGAACTGGTGCGTCTTACGAAAGGGTGAGGACGGGCCCGAAAACAAGAAAGGCCGGGAAATTCCCGGCCTTTCTTATTTTAAATCAGCTATTTGCGCCTGAAAGGCGACTCAAATTCTTAGCCGACGATCTCGGTGTCGGAGAACCA
>JBARWP010000661.1:0-3843 GCA_049646905.1 Pseudaminobacter sp.
GCGCCCTATCCGTTCTATACGTCCTTCGTCGAGCCGGTGACGGCCTTCAGCCTGATCATCGGCCTCAACGCCATCGCCATGCCGCTGATCGGCGGTACGCGCAGTTGGCAGGGCCCGGTCATCGGCGCGCTGCTGCTGGCCACCACGCAGCAGGTCGCGACGATCACCATCTCTTCCGAATTGAACATCCTCTTTGTCGGCGTCGTGCTTATCGCCTTCGTCGCGCTGGCGCCGAACGGCCTTCTCGGGCTCGTGCGCCAGAAGGGCAGGGAGGCGGCACGATGAGCCGGCCTGTCCTGTCGATGACCGGCGTCGAGAAGTCGTTCGGGCCGTTCCGGGCGCTGGGGCCGGTCGATCTCGACCTGATGGCCAACGAAAGGCTCGGCATCATCGGCCCCAATGGCGCCGGCAAGACCACGCTGATCAATTGCATCACCGGCGTGCTGAGGCCGGACAAGGGCTCGGTCCGGTTCGAGGGTGTCGACATCACCGCCCTGCCCAGCTTCAAGCGGGCCCGCCTCGGCATATCGCGCACGTTCCAGATTCCGCATCCCTTCAGGGGAATGTCGGTTACCGAGAACCTGCTCGTCCCGCTGGATTATATCCATGGCGTGGAGGACAGGCATCGGCGCGCGGCCGAGGTGCTGGAGACGGTGGGGCTGTCGGCGCGTGCCGCCTATGCTTCGGAGGACCTGTCCCAACTCGAACTTCGCAAGCTTGAATTGGCGAGAGCGCTTGTCGGCAACCCGAAGGTGCTGATTGCCGACGAGGCGATGGCCGGCCTTTCGGAAGCCGAGATCGACGAGGTCCTGGGCATATTGTACAGGCTCAACGAGCAGGGCGTGGCGGTGATCATGATCGAGCACATCATGCATGCCGTTATGCGCTTCTCGCAGCGTGTCGTGTGCTTCGAAACAGGGCGGCTGATTGCTTCGGGCACGGCCGAGGAAGTGACCCGCAACCCGACGGTCCAGAAGGTGTATTTCGGTGAACAGGCTCATCATTGAGAATCTGAGCGCCGGCTACGGCGCGGTGTCCGTCCTCCATGACGTGTCGATCGAGGTCGCGGAGGGCGAGTTCGTCGCCTTGCTCGGCACCAACGGCAACGGCAAGAGCACCTTGCTCAACTGCATCATGGGCTTCATCAAGCCAACGCGCGGCCGCATCATCCTCGAATGGGACGGCAAGGCGCTCGACCTGACCGCGCTCCCGGCACATGAAATCGTCCGGCGCGGGCTTTCCATGGTTCCCGAAGGGCGAAGGCTGGTTCCCAGCCTATCGGTAGAGGACAATCTCAGGCTGGCCGGAAGCAACCCGGTCGTGCGCGACCGGCTCAGCCAGAATCTCGAATATTGCTACCGGACCTTTCCGCTCCTGCGGGAACGGAAGGCGCAACTGGCCGGCACGATGAGCGGTGGCCAGCAGCAGTTGCTGGCCATTGCGCGCTCGCTGATGGGGGTGCCCAGGATCATCGTCGTGGATGAGCCCTCCGTTGGCCTCGCACCGATCGTGGTCAGCCAGGTCATCGAGGTGATCCGCACATTGCAGAAGGACAACAACCTGACCATCCTGATGGCCGAGCAGAGTTTCCTGCAGGCGATCGACGTGGCCTCGCGGGCCTATGTTCTGGCGCATGGCCGCATTGCCCGCAATTTCGACAGGAGTTCCGGCGATATCGACCATGACGAGATCCGCCGCGCACTGCTTGGTGCGGCTTGATTTGCTCCTGCCGCCGAGATCGGTTCCCAAAAGTTCATTCGAGCTCAAAATCATTCGCTACACGAAATTCCATTCGACTAATGGCATTCGTGATATATTGAAATATCGAGATGAGATTCGTTCAGACGGGCCGATCGGATAGCTGCAGAGAATGAGCGACGAAAAAAACCCGGAATATGTCGAGGCGCTGGCCCGTGGTCTCGCCGTGATCGAAGCCTTCGACGAACAGACGCCCGAGATGACGCTGACGGAACTGGCGCGCAAGGTCGACATGTCGCCGGCGACCGTCAGGCGTAACCTGCACACGCTCGAAGCTTTGGGCTTCGTGCGCCGCAACCACAAGCATTTCCTGCTTGCGCCACGTATCCTCACGCTTGGCTCGGCCTATCTCAAGGCGGTGCGCGTGGACGAGGCGATCATGCCGGAACTGCACCGCATCACCGAACTGTTCGGCGATGCGGCGAATGTGGGCGTGCTCGACGGGACCAATGTGCTCTATATCGCGCATCTTTCGGAAACGCGTGCGGCGCGGCGCATGGCCAGCATTGGCGTCACCTATCCGGCCTATGCGACATCGATGGGCAGGGTGCTGCTGGCGCATCTGACCCCCGAAGAGATCGACGGCTATTTCAAGAAAGCCGAGCTGCGCAAGCTGACCGACATGACCGTCACCGACGAGAAGGCGCTTCGCGCCATCCTGGCCGAGGTGCGGGTTAATGGCTATTCCATCACCATAGACCAGCTCGATTACGGCATTACCGCGCTGGCGGTGCCGATCCGCGACAGCGTCGGCAAGGTGGTGGCCGCCGTCAACACATCCGGCTATTCGCCTAGGCTCAAGCCGCAGGACCTGCTGGAGCAGCGGCTTGCCGAAATGCGTGTCGCGGCCGCGCGCGTCTCCAATCTCCTGCTGCGCTATCCTGCCCTGCTGCATTCGCTCGCAACGCACTGAACAGAATCCGCGGCGTGTTTCGCGAGCAGTAACGTCTCCGGAAAAACCGGAGGCGCGTTATGGCTCGTTCCATTCTCCTGAGCACTGAAACTGTATGCCTGCAAGGAGCCTTCCCTGGGCCTTTTCCGACGCCTACAAATTTTGCCTCATCACGCTTGACAAGCGCCGGCCCATATCTTCATAATCCGAAAATAATTTCGTTAGGCGAAATTGATTGAGCCGATGAGGTGCCGGTGCAGATCGGTAGCGGCCGGTCCGGAGGGGATAGAGACGTGGCGCCATTACGCGTTGCAGTGCTGGTCGGAAGCGCCAGGCCGGGTTCGGTGAACCGGAGCCTCGCATTGGCGATGATGCGCCTTGGCGGCCCCCAGATCACCTTCGACGTGCCGCCGCTCGACGACCTGCCCTTGTTCAACCAGAGCATCCTCGAGACCGGCATGCCCAGGCCGGTCGAACGCTTGCGGGAAGTGATCGAAGCGGCCGACGGGATTCTGATCGTGACGCCCGAACACAATCGCTCGATCACAGCTCTGCTGAAGAACACCCTGGACTGGCTGTCGCGGCCGGCGGGAGCCAATTCCTGGACCGGCAAGCCTGTGGGGATCGCCGGCGCCTCCCTCGGCCGGCTGGGCACGGTCGCGGCGCAGCAGCACCTGCGCGCGATATTGGGCTATCTCGACATGCCGACCATGGGGCAGCCCGAAGTCTATCTCCATCTCACCGCAGGTCTGATTACGCCGGAAGGCGACATCACAGACGAAACCACCAAGGCCTTCCTGCAAGGCTACATGCACAAGTTCCATCAGTGGGTGCGCGACCACTCCAGGGCCGACGCAGCGGCGCTCGTCTAATTGCGCGAGATCGGGAAAATCCTCATGAAAATCGGCAAACAGAACTCTCCATTCCAGTCCATCTGCACGTCCAATCCGGACACCATCATTGTGCGTGGCCGCGACCTGGTGCAGGATCTCGTCGGGTCGATCTCCTTTACCGAGCATGTCTGGCTGCTGATCACCGGCGATCTGCCGACGGAGCCGCAGCGGCGCATCCTCGATGCGACGCTCGTGTCGATCGCCGAGCATGGCATGGTGCCCAGCGTGCAGGTGAGCCGCATGACGCTAGCCGCCGCGCCCGAGGCGCTGCAGGGTGCGGTGGCCGCCGGCCTGCTGGGC
>JBARWP010000662.1:0-8681 GCA_049646905.1 Pseudaminobacter sp.
GCCAGCGCGACATCGAGGCCAAGGGCGCCCGCCACGGGTTGCGCGGCAAGCCAGCGCGCAAACAGCGGCACCGGCGACAGGGTCACGAAGGTGTTCACATGCGGCAGTTCGGAGCGCAGTTCCTCGACCACCTGCTTGATCAGGAAATTGCCGAAGGAAATCCCCTTGAGCCCCGGCTGGCAGTCCGAGATCGAATAGAACACCGCTGTCGTCGCGGCGCTGCTTTCGATGACTTCCCGTTCCGGATCGAGGATCGAGCCGATTGTGGAAGCCATGTCGCGGGCCAGCGCGACCTCGACGAAGATCAGCGGCTCGTCGCGCAGCCGCGGGTGGAAAAAGGCGTAGAGGCGGCGGTCCGGCGGATCGATGCGGCGGCGCAGGTCCTCCCAGTCCGCGATCTCGTGGACGGCTTCATAGCGAATGATGCGCTCCAGCACCACGGCGGACGTATGCCAGTCTATGCGGCGCAGTTCGAGGAAGCCGCGATTGAACCAGGAGCGGAAGAGGTGCTGGAAATCCTTGTCGACGAGTTCCAGTTCGGGGTCGTCGCGAACGCATTGCAGGAGATCGGCCCGCATGCGGATGAGGTGGGCGGTGCCATTCACCGTCTGATTAAGCAGCCGGAACAGATTCTGGCGGCGCGGTTCGGAGAGCATATGCAGCATTTCCGCCCGCTTCTGGTCGGGCGCTGCGGCAAAGACCTGCGCTGCCGCCTTGAGCGGCTCCACCTCAGGCCCAAAATCCGCGAGCAGCATGCGGAAGAATTCGAGCCGTGCGTCGCTGTCGAGGCGCTCGTAGCGCTGGATAATCTCGGAGGCCGTAGCGAGTGCGCTCGCCTCGCCTCGCGACGACAGCAGGCGACGGCTCAACGCACCGATCTGCTCGACCGGCGTAGCCGTCTGCGAAATGGTCGTGAAGTCTACGAGCGCCCTGCCGCGCTCGGCGATTGCCGCAAGCATGTCACTTACAAAGGACATGGATCAGGTCCTGTTGGTTCGATGGAAAGATACTGGCGCCATCTTTCGGGCATGCGCATCGACGGCGACAAACCGTGATGCCTTATCACGCCCTTCACGACGACAATGTAACCATGGGGATCGGCCCATGCCATACGCAAGCGAACCGGCCGGTCGATGTTTCCCATTGCTGTTCATCGCGCCCCCGCACATTTTTCGGCGTCATGTAGCTCGCCCGGATCCTTGCCTGCTCCCGCATTCGGCCACCGTCTTGCTGCCGCGGAGCCCTGGCAAAAGCGGTCCTTGCCGGCTTATTAATATCCATATATTGAACTGTATATTCATTTTATGGGTATAGGCAAGTCGCTTTGGCTATGCAGCGCAGGTAAAATAGGGCAGCTTGAACCAGCGAACCGGGCAGGTGAGGCGAATGACGGATATCACGATGTCGCAAGCTGGCCGCACCCGGCTTTTGGCCCATGCGGCGATGATCGGCTACGCGTTGCTCATCGCCGGCTCCTTTTCGTTCGGCTCGCTGGCCGCGCCGCATATCCCTCCGGCCGTTCTCAACGCCGTGCGCTTCCTGGCCGCGACCCTGCTGATGGGCGGCTTTGCGATGCTGCGCGACGATGGCCTGCGCCTGCCGCGGGCGCCATGGCGTTTCCTGCTGCTCGGCGCATTGATGGGCGCCTATTTCGTCCTCATGTTCGTGGCGCTCAGGATCACCGATCCTGTCTCCACCGGCGCAGTCTTCACACTCATCCCGCTGCTGGCCGCCGTGTTCGGCTATTTCATCCTGGGACAGCGGACGCGCGCCACCGTATGGGGCGGGCTGCTGATCGCGGCTGCGGGCGCCTTATGGGTCATCTTCCGGGGCGATGCGGCAAGGGCGCTGGCCTTCCACGTGGGCAGGGGAGAGATAATCTTTTTCGTCGGTTGTGTCTGCCAGGCGCTCTATGCACCTCTGGTGCGGCTGCTCAACAGGGGCGAGAGCGTGTTTGAATTCACCGTCTGGACCCTTGCGGGCTGCACGGTTTGCGTCGCGCTTTTCGCCATTCCCGATATCGGCGAGGTGGACTGGGCGGGACTAGGCACGGTGGTGTGGCTGTCCCTGGCCTATCTCATCGTCTTCGCGACCGCGATATCGTTCTTTCTCCTGCAGTATGGCTCGATGTACCTGCCGACCGCCAAGGTCTTCCCCTACGGCTACCTCATTCCGAGCTTCGTCATCGGGATCGAGGCGCTGCTGGGCCATGGCTGGATATCCGGCACCGTAGCCGTCGGCGCCGGAATCTCGGTGCTGGGCCTGCTGGTGCTGCTGTTGACCGCCGACACGAAGTAACCGCCGGGGTGCACGTTACCATGCTCCAATCCGGAGCACGCTAAGGAGCTGCCCCTTGGACAAGTTTTGTATCCGGTGCCCTCAGGTCACACCGCCGTCGGCGACGATGGTGCGCCCGGTGATCCAGCCGGCCTCCGGCGAGGCGAGGAAGGTGACGATGCCGGCGATGTCGTCCGGCTGGCCGATGCGGGCCAGCGGCGTCGCAGCCAGGATCTGCTCCCCTCTTTCGGCGATGATCCTGGTCGTCATATCGGTCTCGATCACGCCCGGCGCCACGGCATTGACCGTAATTCCCTTCGGCCCAAGCTCCTTGCCGAAGGCATGGGTCAGCGTGACGACGGCCGCCTTGCTGGCCGAATAGACGGAACTCGTCGGAATCGGCCGGTAGGCCAGCGCAGAGGCGAAATTGACGATGCGCCCGCCCGGCGAGGGCATGTGCGGCAGGACAGCCTGGGTCATCATCACGACGCTGAGGATGTTCGTATCCAGCATTGTCCTCACGAAAGTGGCATCCATCTCGCCAAGCGGGCGATAGGGACCGATCGCGGCGCAATTGACCACAACATCGATCCTTCCGAAGTGCCCGGCCGTTGAACCCACGATCTTGTCGATGTCGTCCGGATCGGCAATATCGCCCTGCACCGCGATCGCCTCGCCGCCGCCTGCCGACAACTCGCCGAGGAGTTCTTCGGCCGCTTCCTTGTCCGACCGGTAGCCGATCGCGACCCGGCTCCCGAGGGAGGCGAAGCGCCGGGCAACGACGGCGCCAATGCCGCGCGACCCGCCGGTAATGAGAACGGATTTGCCTTGCAATCCTTCGACCGGGCTCATTGGTTCCTGTCCGAAGGCATGGGATAGTCATCCGCGTTCAGCACCCAGCCCTGCTTCTGCGAGAAATCCAGCCGGGGCGGACAGAAGATGTCGACCAGCTGATTGATGCCCTCGTCCATGCCGCGCGACGTGTGGATGGCAGGCGGCGGAATGACCGTCACCGACGGCGAGGCGCACAATTCGTGTTCGTCGGCACGCCAGGCATTCAGGTCCGGCGTCCACGGCCAGCGTATGTGGTGCGTGAAGGCACCTTCCAGCGCCAGCGAACATTGCTCGAAATCGTCATGATAGTGTGGCGACAGCTTGGTGATGTCGCGCGGCCCCCTTTGCGGCGGTAGGAAATTCACCATCAGGGTCGTGCACCGCCAGATGCGGCCGAACCGCCCCGGCTCGTCCGCTACGTCGAGCGAATAGCTGCGCACCCGGTAGCCACCCCTCGGCTCGGGCCAGGGTTCGAAGGGCGGAATGTTCGGATGAGGCTCGGCATAGGCGCCAGCATTGGCGCATTTTTCCGCCAGGTCCTGCGAGCGGGTCGTGAACATGCGGATCAGCCGGCCGCCCTCGGGCATGGTCACGGTGCTGTCGCCCGGCGGCACGAAAGCCAGCGAATAGCCGGCCACCGTCTCGGTCCTGCCCTCCCAAGTGATCGTCGCGGACGATTTCGCATCGGGCAGAAGCACGACATATTCGTCGACCTGCCCCTTTCTGGAAAAGGCCGCACCCGGCTTCGCCTCGCTGTGCGCGATGATGAAATTCTGCCCCCGCCCCAGCCAGGTCCTGCCATTGGCGTCGTTCTCCTGGGGTTCGGTCTCGTAAAACCTCAGATATTCCGCGGCGGCGAACTCGGTCGCGGCCGGTCCGGCCGTCGCGGTCGCGAGGGAGGAGCGGGGATCGTTGCTGCCATACATGGACGTTCTCCTTCAACTACGGCACGACGGCGCCCGGGACGCCGTCAATGCGACTTGGCGTTTGTTCCGAAACCGGCAAAGAGGCCGTTGGGGAAAAGCAGGAGAACGAGGAGCAGGACGCTGAGCGCCGCCACGTTCTTGAACCCGGCTCCCAGCATGACGATGGCGAGCGCCTGCAACACGCCGAGCAGCAGGCCGCCGGCAAGCGCGCCACCGGCGCGGCCGAAGCCACCGATGATGGCGGCGATGAAGCCGTTTATGCCGAAAGGCGTGCCGACATTGTAAGCCGTATATTGCGTCGGCGTGACCAGGATCCCGGCAATCGCGCCGAGCGCGGCACTGAGCGCGAAGGCGACGAGCATCATTTTCGCAACGGGGATACCGAGAAGCTGCGCCGCTTCCCTGTTCTGCGAGCAGGCACGCAAGGCGCGGCCCGTGCGGGTGCGGGTGAAGAACAGCCACAAGAGCAGGACGAGAAGCGCGCCGCAGCCGAGAATCCAGAAGAGCTGGTAGCCGATCGCGACGCCACCGATCTTGAGCGGCCCGCCTTCGGTGAATTCGGCATAGGTGCGCGGGCGATCGCCGAGCGTGAGCAGGGTGATGCGCTCGATCATGATCTGCGCGGCGAGCGTGGCAAGGATGATCGCGAACAGCGTCGCGCCGCGATGCATCATCGGCCGCACCACCGCAAATTCCATGACCATGCCGGAAACCGCCACCAGCGGGATGGTCAAGGCAATCGCCAGTACGATCGGCATGCCGAACTGCGTCAGGAGCACCTGGCAGACCATGCCGCCGAGCATGACGAATACGCCCTGGGCGAAATTGACGATGCCGCTGGCGTTGTAGATGACGCAGAAGCCGATGCCCACGAGGCCATAGATGAGGCCGACGCCAACGCCGTTGACGATGCTCTGGAAGAATTCAGTCGCGTCAGGCATCGGCCATCTCCGTCCCGCCAAGATAGGCCGCGATGACGTCCGGATGGGCCTTGATTTCGTCCGGCGTTCCCTCGGCAATCTTCTTCCCGAAATCGAGCACCACGATGCGTTGTGCAATCTGCATGACCAGGCTCATGTCGTGCTCGATCAGGATCACCGTGGTGCCCCCCGCATGAATGCGCTTGATCACCTGCGCAAGGGCTGCGGTTTCCTGTGTGTTGAGACCGGCGGCTGGTTCGTCCAGAAGCAGCAGCCGGGGCTTGGCCGCAAGCGCCCGCGCCACTTCCAGCAGCCTTTGGCGGCCATAGGGCAACGTGTCCGCCAGAACATCGGCCTGGTCTTCCAACCCCACGAAGCGCAGCAGCTCTCGTGCGCCCTCGCAGACGCTCTTTTCCTGCCGGCGCATCCATTGCGGCCGAAACAGCGCCGAGAACACGCCGCCGCGCGTCACCCTGTGGCTGCCGATCTCGACATTCTCGGCAACGCTCAGGTGCTGGAAGAGCTGGACGAGCTGATAGGTGCGGATCAGCCCCAACGAGGCGATCTGGTGGGAGGATGCGCCGGTAATGTCCTTGCCGTCGAAATGGATGGAACCGGAGGTCGGCGGGAAGAATCCCGATATGATGTTGAACAGCGTCGTCTTGCCGGCGCCGTTCGGGCCGATCACCGCCAGCAGGTCGCCTTCCTCGACGTCGAAGGAAATGGCATCGTTTGCCAGCAGGCCGCCGAAGCGCTTGGTTTCTTCCCTGATTGACAGGAGGGTCATGGCTGTTGCGCCTCCTTCGAATGACGCCGCAAGCGCCGCACGAGAGCCGGAATTTCAGCCAGGCCGCGCGGCGCGAAGATCAGGATGAAGATGAGAACGGCCGTATAGGCGATGTCCTGCATCTCCTTCAGGCCGCGCATGGCTTCAGGCAGGATCATGACGATGATGGCGCCGATCATCGGCCCCCACATTGTCCCGATGCCGCCGAGATAAAGCATGGCGAAGCTCTGGACGACCATCGTGATGCCGAACACCTCGGGGCTGATGAAGCCGATGAAATGCGCGAAGAGCGAGCCCGCCGCCGAGGCGTAGAGCGCGGCGATGACGAAGGCGATGAGCTTGCACCGCGCGATATCGATGCCAAGCGCCCGGGCGGCCGGTTCGCTGCCCGCGATCGCCGCCAGGGCGCGCCCGAACCGCGACTGCCTGAGGCGGCTTGCTATGCCGACGCCCAGAAGCGCCAGTACGACAAGGGCGACAAGCTGCTGCTTGATCGTCCCCAGTTCAAAGCCGGCAATGCCGAGCGGCGCAATGCCGGCATAGCCCATGTAGCCCTGCGTCAGGCTCGTCCACTCGATGCTGATCTCGTAGACGATGAGGCCGAGCGCGAAGGTGGCCATGGCGAGGTAATGGCCGCGCAGGCGCAGGGTTGGATAGCCGACGACCACAGCCGCCACTCCGGATATCGCCATTGTGGCGATGAGGGCGAGCAGCGGCTCCCACCCATAGTCGGTACATAATATCGCGCTGCCATAGCCGCCGATGGCCGCGAAGGCGCTCTGCCCGAAGGATGCCTGACCGGTATAGCCCATGAAGAAGTTCAGGCCGGTACAGAAGATCGCGTAGATGAACGCAAAACCGAGCACGGTGACGATATAGTCGCTCGACAGCAACCCGACCCCGGTCAGGGCCAGGGAGGCGGCCACCGGGAGCAACGAGCGCCAGCGCAAGCCGACCGGCTCAGTGGAGATAGTAGCGTGCGAGGTCATGGTGCGATTTGATCTCATCTGCCGCGAGTTCGGCGACGATGCTGCCGAGTGAAATGACGTACACCCGGCGCGCCAGCTTGAGCGCCAGCGGCGCCTTTTGCTCGACGAGCAGGATGCCTATGCCCCTACGGTTCAGTTCGCTCAGCGTACTCAGGATCTCGAACGCCGCACGCGGCGCCAGCCCCAGCGAGGGTTCGTCGAGCATCAGGAGCTGCGGTTTGGCCATGAGCGCCCGGCCGATCGCCAGCATCTGCTGTTCGCCGCCCGAGAGCGAGCCGGCGAGCTGATCGACACGTTCGCGCAGCCGGGGAAAAAGCTCGAACACCATGCGCATATGTTCGTCGATCTCTCCGGCATGCAGGTAGCCGCCGGTGATCAGGTTCTCGCGCACGCTCATCTGCGGGAAAAGGCCCCTTCCCTCCTGCACCATGATGATACCGCGCCGCGCCAGCCGATGGGTCGGCAGGCCGCTGATATCCTTGCCGCGGAAGAAGACCTTTCCCTTGCAGGGCGTGAGCCTGGTGAGCGCCCTGAGCAGGGTCGTCTTGCCGGCGCCGTTGGGTCCCAGCACCGTCACCAGTTCGCCTTCACCGATATGCAGCCCCGTCGGCTTGAGGGCCTGCACATGGCCGTAGCGGGCGGAGATGTCCCTCGCCTCGAGCAGGGGGACATCTCCCGCGGCAGCGGCCGGGACGCTCATTCGGCGATCACCAGTTCGCCATCGACGACCTTGCCGATCAGGAATGGATTTTCGGTGATGCCGACATGCTGTTCGTGCGAGAAGTCGAACGCGGCATATGCACCCTGGTAGTGGGGCACTTTCTCGGTGGCGTCCCGGATGGCCGTGCCGTCGGTCGAATTGGCGATCTTTATCGCTTGCGCCAGCACCATCATGGAGTCCCAGGCGCGCGCGGCGCTGGCAGGGTCGCGATCGGGATATTTGGGCGTCCAGTATTCGAGGAACGCATCGACGGCATCCTTGGTGGGACCAGGCTTCAGCTCCTCGGGAAACTGGACCGCCGGGCCGACGAAGAAGAAGCGGTCGCCGAGCACCTCGCCTGCCTGCTGGAAGATCGAGCCGTCGTCATTGCTGGCGAGCAGCAGCATCTCGTCCAATCCGAGCTGCTTGATGTTCTTGGCGGCGGTGACCGTCGAGCCGCCCTGGCCGATCTTGATCACGGCGCCAGCGCCGGCGGAATTGAAACTACCCAGCTGGACGGTCATGTCGGAATCGTCCTGCTTGTAGGTCTCCTGGGCCACGACTTCCATGTCGAACTTCTCGGCCAGCTCCACGCCGAGGTCCTTCATCATCAGCGCGTAGGGGGTCGGATCGTAGAGGATCCCGATCTTGCGGATGTCGGTCTTCTCCTTGAGATAGCGGTAGCGGGATTCGATCTCGAAACTCGGTGGCGCGAGGAAGCTGAACGCCCACTCCTGTTCGTCGTCGCGCTTGGGCAGGATCGAGCACAGATACATCGGCAGCTTTGCCTGCTTGACGAAGGCGGCGGCGGCGAAGTTGCCGGCCGAGACGCACCCGCTGTTGAACAGGCTGACCTGGTCGCTGGAGATCATCTTGCGATAGCCGACCACGGCATCCTGCGGCTGCGAATGATTGTCCTCGGTGACGATCTCGATCTTGTGCCCGAGAAGGCCCCCTTGCTCGTTGAGGGCATCGGCCGCAATCGCCAGCCCGTCACGCCAGGCGCGGTCGATCACGGCGGCATAGCCGGTCAGGCCGACGGAAGAACCAATCTTGAGAGTGTCTTCCGCCCGAGCCTGAACAGACAGGGCTGCCACTGAGATGGCGGCAGCCATCAACAGACGTCTACACATTCTTTCCTCCCAAACGAACAAAATCAATTCTGTTCTTATCTACGAAACGATGTTTCGAGAAAAGAGGATACAAGTCATCACACCTTTGTCAAGACGGCTTGATCCACCTCACGAT
>JBARWP010000663.1:0-5105 GCA_049646905.1 Pseudaminobacter sp.
GGATCGCGGCGTCATGCACCTCACGCGCGATCGGCCCGGCCTGGTCGAGCGACGAGGCGAACGCGACCACGCCCCAACGCGAGACTCGGCCATAGGTGGGCTTGATGCCGACCGTACCGGTGAACGCTGCGGGCTGGCGGATCGAGCCGCCGGTATCCGTCGCGGTCGCGCCAGCGCACAGCCAGGCCGAAACCGCTGCAGCCGAGCCACCCGAGGAGCCACCGGGGACGAGTTTCTTGTTCGAGCCGTTGGCGCGCCACGGATTGGTGACCGCACCGTAATAGGACGTCTCATTGGAGGAGCCCATGGCGAACTCGTCCATGTTGAGCTTGCCGAGCATCACCGCGCCATCCGCCCAAAGATTGGCGGTCACGGTCGATTCGTAGCGGGGCTTGAAGCCGTCCAATATGTGGCTGGCGGCCTGCGTGTGCACACCCTCGGTCGCGAACAGGTCCTTGATGCCGAGCGGAATGCCTTCGAGCGCGCCCGCCTCGCCCTTCGCCAGCCGCTCGTCCGACGCCTTGGCCATGGCGCGCGCCTTGTCGTGGGTCACGGCGACATAGGCATTGAAGGTCGGGTTAGCGGCATCGATGGCGCCGAGATAGGCATCGGTGAGTTCGCGCGCGGAGAATTCCCGGGCGCGAAGCCTGTCACGGGCCGCAGAAATGGTCAGTTTGGTGAGTTCAGTCATATTGGTTCCGTTCGGCCTGCATCGTCAGTCGCGGCAAAGTACCGGTGTTATTCCACGACCTTCGGCACAAGGAAAAAATTCTCTTCGCTCGCAGGCGCGTTGGCGACGATATCGGCGGCCTTGTCACCATCCGTCACGATATCGGTGCGCTGCCGCATCGCCATCGGCGTGACCGAGGTCATCGGCTCGACGCCGGCAACATCCACCTCGTTCAATTGCTCGACGAAGCCGAGAATGGCATTCAATTCGCCGGTCATCCGCTCGGCGTCCTCATCGGTCACGGCGATGCGGGCAAGATGCGCGACGCGCTTGACGGTGGCTTTATCAACGGACATCAAAAACTCTCCGGATAACCGGGCTGGTTGTCATGTCCGGGCTATAGCGGCGCGGCGCGCGGCGCGCAACAACGATGTCGCCATGGCGAGCACAGGGTCAAACCTCCTTCGTCTCGCCGACCTTCGGCACCATCACATTGACGCCAGACCCTTCCATCCCGGCAACGAACTTCTCCGCCGTCTGGTCAAGCAGCGAGAAAGTCGCATAGTGGCAGGGAAAGACGGTCTCGAACTTGAAGAAGCGCCGGCAGGCAAGTGCCGCAACCGCACCGCCCATGGTAAACCGGTCGCCGACAGGCACCAGGCCGATCTTCGGCTCGTGCAATTCGTTGATCAGCGCCATGTCGGAGAAGATGTCGGTGTCGCCCATGTGGTAGAGCGTGCGGTCGTTGGGGAAATGCAGCACAAGTCCGTTTGGATTGCCAAGATAGGTGTTCGACCCATCGGCTGCGCCGAACGAGGAGGAATGCAACGCCTGCACGAAGGTCGTGGTGAAGCCGCCGCAATCGACCGTGCCGCCGGTATTTCCCGGATTGATCTGGCTGTCGGACACGCCCTGCCCGACCAGATACATGCAGACTTCGAAATTGGAGACGAGCATGGCGCCCGTCTTCTTCAATATGGCTGCGGCATCGCCAACATGGTCGTTGTGGCCATGGGTAAGGAGCAGGTGCGTGATGCCTTCAGCCGGCCCTTCCCAGCTCTTGCCCCACAAAGGATTCTGGCTGAGGAAGGGATCGATCAGGATCCTGGCATCGCCCGTCTCGATGCGAAAGGCGGATTGGCCGTACCATGTCACTTTCATCGCTGTCATCTCCTCGATTTCTTCATCGTTGAAGGATAGAAGGCGCCTCATCCAAGTCAAAGGAAAGCTGGGCCACGCTTGAACATCATCGCCATCGAGGATTTGCCGCACCTCTTGCAAAACGGGAAGACGCTTGCCGGCCTGGACCTGGGCGAAAAGACGATTGGCGTTGCTGTCTCCGATCGCGGCCTATCGTTCGCCCATCCGCGCCCGGTGATCATGCGGCGAAAGTTCTCGCTCGACGCGGCAAGCCTGCTCGATCTGCTGGCGGCGGAAAACTGCGCCGCGGTCGTCATCGGCCTGCCAGTCAACATGGACGGCAGCGAGGGGCCGCGCGCGCAGGCAACCCGGGCCTTCGTGCGCAACATTGCCCGCATGACCGACCTGCCCTTCGCCTTCTGGGATGAGCGTCTGTCCACTGTTGCGGCCGAGCGCAGCCTGATCGAAATGGATTTCTCACGCGCCAAGCGTAAGACGAAGATCGATTCGGCTGCCGCCGCCTTCATCCTCCAGGGCGTACTGGATCGCATTCATGCCCTCGGAGAAGACGCCTCCCCCGAATAGCGCGCCCGTTGCGCTTTCAACCACTCGCCGATGCGACGGCGCCTGCGAAAGGCCAGGATGGCCAGGATCAGAAGACTATCTAGTATGCAGGCTTTGACGATCATTCCCGGAATGATGGTCGGATCGATGCCCAGCATCTCGCCGTAAAGCTCGAAGATGATGTCGTGTGCCTGCCTGGTCAGCAGCACATAGCCGAAATTCATGTCGAAATAGGACAGGCCGAACCAGCCCCAGAAGAGCGCCAGCGGCGCCAGCCACAGTGCAATGACATAGCGCATCACAGCACCTCGCGTGCCATGGAAGCACAGCGCTTCGCATCGCAGGGAAGCGTGAGTTGGAAACTGAAGCGGATCGGGTCGTGGCGCATGGAATCTCTGCCGATTTCGTTCGACAGTGGAACCAGCGCGCCCGCGCTGCAATGGAAACTCTTTGTTAAGGTTAACGGAAGGGCCGCGCCTGTTAACAAATCCAGCACCGCAAAGCTCGGCGAAGCCCACAGTCTTTGCGATCAGGCAGCAGGAAAGAGCGTATCGATGATCATGCGTGCGTCGTGGCGCGCGTCGAGCATTCCATAGGTGCCGCGCCACTGGCCGGCAAGCCGGGTTTCGATGAAGGCATCGGCAATGCGCCCTGCCCCGAGCCTCTTTAGCTCGGCGGCTGCGGCCGAAAGCGCAAGCTGCTCGGTCAGGATGCGGGCGGAACCCTCGTCGGACGTGGCGACCTGCATAGCCGCGCGGAGCACGCCGGTCGTGCCCGGTCCGCCTGCCCCAAGATCTTGCTCTATGCCCGCGAGTACGTCGTCGAACAGCGAAGGTGCCCGGCCGAGCACCCGCAAAACGTCGAGCGCCATGACATTGCCCGAGCCTTCCCAGATCGCGTTGACCGGCGCTTCGCGATAGTAGCGGGCAAGCGGCATCTCCTCGACATAGCCATTGCCGCCAAGGCACTCCATCGCCTCATAGAGCAGCGCCGGGGCGATCTTGCAGACCCAGTATTTGACCACGGGCGTCATCGCGCGGGCGAAGGCCGCCTCGCCACGATCACTCGCCGCTTCGTCGAAGGAACGGGCAAGCCGCAGCGAAAGCGCAGTGGCACCGGCGACGTCGAGCGCCATGTCGGCCAGCACACGCTGCATCAGTGGCTGATCGATCAGTTTGGCGCCGAACACCTGGCGGTGACGGGTGTGGTGCACGGCTTCGGCGAGACCCGCACGCATGAGGCCGGACGAGGCGACCGCACAGTCGAGCCGTGTCAGCGTCACCATATCCATGATCGTCTTGACGCCAGCGCCCGGCTCACCGACCATTTCGCCGATGGAGTTGACCAGTTCGACTTCCGAGGACGCATTGGAGCGGTTGCCGAGCTTGTCCTTGAGGCGCTGGAAGCGCAGGCCGTTGCTGCTGCCGTCGCCGAGAATGCGCGGCACGAGAAAGCAGGAAATGCCCTCGCGCACCTGCGCAAGCACCAGAAACCCGTCCGACATCGGGGCCGACATGAACCATTTGTGGCCGGTGAGCTTGTAAAAGCCGCCGGAAACACGCTCGGCCCGGGTGATATTGGCGCGCACGTCCGTGCCGCCCTGCTTTTCGGTCATGCCCATGCCGACCGTCAGTCCGGTCTTTTCAACCGGCGGCTTCTGGGCCTGATCGTATTTGCGGGTGGTGACACGCGGCGCCCATTCCCGAAACAGTTTCGGGCTAGCCATCAGGGCCGCCAGCGAGGCGCTGGTCATGGTCACCGGGCACAGATGGCCCGCTTCCAGCTGCGCAGTCAGATAAAAGCGGGCAGCACGTACCTGATGGCGCTTGCCGGTTTCGGAGGCACCGTTTTCCCAGACCGAAGAGTGCAGGCCGTTGGCCACGGACCGCCGCAGCAGCGCATGATAGGCCGGATGGAACTCGACATGGTCGATGCGCCGCCCCTGCCGGTCATATGTCTTCAGCTTCGGTGTCTCGGTATTGGCAAGCCGCGCGAGATCCTGTGCTTCGGCGGTCATCACGAAACGGCCGAGGCTGTCCAGATCCTTGCGCACGGAGTCGGAAAAATCCTCCGCAAGCTGCACCAGCAACGGATCGCCCCGCCAGGCATTGCTTCCGGTCAGCGGCGGAGACTGGTTCGTTACCTCGTCGGTCACGCGGATTCCTTACTTTGTTCTGGCCCGCCCCTTGGCGAATCCGATGCGGCCCGGTCGGCTTTATAGCGCAAGCATCCACCGTCGCACGATGAAAATCCGGTGGAAATCGGTGTGAGTCGGAGCGAGCGCTTGCGGTGACATTCGCGCACGCCTATAGCACGGCCTTGCGATGACAGACACCTCGTCCCTCCCCGTCTACCCACACCGCCATTTGCTTGGCATAAGGGAGCTATCTCCCATCGATATCGAGCTTTTGCTCGACCGCGCGGATGCGGCTGTCGCGATTTCGCGCCGGCATGAGAAAAAGACTTCGACATTGCGCGGGCGCACGCAGATCAACCTCTTCTACGAGGCCTCCACGCGCACCCAATCGTCCTTCGAACTCGCCGGCAAACGCCTCGGCGCCGACGTCATGAACATGTCGGTGGCCAGTTCCTCGGTGAAGAAGGGCGAAACACTGATCGATACGGCCATGACGCTGAATGCGATGCGGCCGGACATACTCATCATACGCCATGCCTCCGCCGGCGCCGCCGCTTTGCTGGCGCAGAAGGTCGGCTGCTCGGTGGTCAACGC
>JBARWP010000664.1:0-1638 GCA_049646905.1 Pseudaminobacter sp.
GCCCAGGGGCGGTTTCGTGCTGGACTTCCAAGACAGTCGCTCTCCCCACGGGGGAGAGGAACAGCCTGCCTCTACCCATAATGCACCTTCCTTTCCACGAATCGGAACTGGAAGGCGGTGAGCGCAATCACGATGGCCATCAGGATCACGGACTGGGCCGCCGAATCGCCCAGGATCAGGTTGACGAAGCCGTCATTGTAGACCTTGTAGACCAGCGTTTCGGTGGCCTTGCCCGGCCCGCCTCCGGTCACCGCATGGATGATGCCGAAAGTGTCGAAGAAGGCATAGGTGGTGTTGATGACGAGAAGGAAGAACGTCGTCGGCGCAAGCAGCGGGAAGATGATCGTCCAGAAGCGCTTGGTCTCGCCTGCGCCATCGATCGCTGCCGCCTCGATCAGTGTCTTGGGGATCGCCTGCAATCCGGCGACAAAGAACAGGAAATTGTAGCTGATCTGCTTCCACGCCGCAGCCGCCACGACGAGGATCATGGCGTCGCCGCCGTCAAGCAGCGGGTTCCAGGCGATGCCTAGCCAGCGCAGCGAATAGGCCAGCGTGCCGATCGAGGGATTGAACAGGAACAGCCACAGCATGCCGGCGATTGCCGGCGCCACGGCGTAAGGCCAGATCATCAGTGTGCGATAGATGCCGCGCCCGCGAATGACCTTGTCGGCCATGACTGCCAGCAAAAGCGCGACCGCCATGGCAACGAAGGCCGTAGCCAGCGAAAACACCGCCGTGACCCGAACCGAATTGACATAGTTCGGATCGGACAGCACCCGGACGAAATTGTCGAACCAGACGAATTTCGAACTCAGGCCGAACGGGTCCTCGCGCAGCATCGACTGGTAGAGCGCCTGGCTTGCCGGCCAGTAGAAGAAGACTGCCGTGATCGCAAGCTGCGGTGCGACCAGCAGGTAGGGCAGTATCCGGTTGGGAAAGACGACACGTGGAGACAGGGGTTCCTCCGCCTGGACGAGAACGCCATCCGCACGATTTCACGCGCGGATGGCCATGGTCTGCCTGGAGCAGGATCCCGAAAAGTTGCAGACTTTTTCGGATAAGATCCTGCTCCAAATGTCAGAATCGGACCACTAGTGTTGCGGTTCAGTTGCCGATGGCCTGCTGGATCGCAGCATTGCCGCGGGAAACGGCGTTGTCGAGTGCCTGCTGCGCGGTCTGCTCGCCGGCCAGCATCTTCTCATATTCCTCGTTCTGGATGTCACGGACCTGCGGCAGGTTGACGAGGCGAACGCCCTTGGAGTTTTCCGTCGGCTCCTTGCCCATCATCTGCTGGATCGGCGTTTCGCGGCCGGGATTCTCCTCGTAGAAGCCCGACTTCTTGGTCTCGTCGTAAGCCGCCAGCGTCACCGGCAGATAGCCCGAGACCTGATGCAGGCGTGCCTGGATCTCGGTTTGCGACAGGAACTGGAAGAAGGCTGCCACGCCCTTGTATTCCTCGTCGGATTTGCCGGCGAACACCCACAGGCTGGCGCCGCCCGGAATGGTGTTCTGCGGCGCGCCTTCCGCCGTCGGTTCATAGGGAAGCTGGCCGATGCCGTAATTCATGCCGGACTTCACGATGTCACCCAGGCCACCGGACGATTCGGTGAGGATGCCGCATTCGCCAGACAGGAAGAC
>JBARWP010000665.1:0-2220 GCA_049646905.1 Pseudaminobacter sp.
GCCGAGCGCATTCACCGGCGGGTTGTCGATCATGATGATGCCGATGCGCCCGCGGCGCTCGAAGCTGACCGGATTGTCCATGGCTGTCCGCCCTCTCCCTGTGGCTCCTGGCGGTTCTATAAAAACGAACCGCGCCTTCGTCAATGATGCAGAATTTAATTCTGCACAGTGGAAAACCCTTGCCGTTAGGACTATGATGAATGGCGCTGCGAGCGCTGCCATCCTTCATGAAGGCCTGCACGAATACCTTATTGACCAGTTAGTAATTTTACCATACGATCGGCAAAATAAATTTCACCGCGGTTGCATGCCGACCATCCAACCAAGGGAAGTTTCCGTCCAGGAGGGCTCATGACGGCTAAAAACCTCTATCTTGGCGTCGATGTTGGAGGGACATTTACCGACCTCGTTTTCTTCGATGGCGATGGTGTGTTGCATAGCTACAAAGTGCCGAGCACGCCGGCCCAGCCCGGTATGAGTACGCTTCAAGGTGTCAGTGAAATCACACGGAGACACGGTCTCGGAGCATCCGATCTGGCAAACCTGCATCACACGCATGGCAGCACGATTGCGATCAACACACTGATAGAGCGGCGGGGCGCCGCTACGGCGCTGATTACTACGGACGGCTATCGCGATCTCTACGAACTGGGCCGTCTGGCTCTGCCTCAGCCGATGCGATACGATTCCCGCAGGGTCACCCCGTTGACCCCCAGAAGGCTCGTGCGCGAGGTCGGCGGAAGGCTTGACGCACAGGGGCGTGAGCTGGAGCCGCTCGACGAGGGCTCCGTCGTGACCGCCTTGCTTGACCTGCGCGATTCAGGAGCGGAATCGCTCGTCGTCTGCCTCATGCACAGCTATCGCAACCCCGCGCATGAGCGGCGGGTTGCGGAGCTGGCTGCGCAGCATGTGCCGGAACTGCCTTGCGACCTTTCTTGTGAAACCTGGCCGCAGGCACGTGAATAGGAGCGGGCGATCCTGACGACCATCAATGCCTATGTGCGTCCGAACGTGGTTGGATATCTGGACCGCCTCGTCACAGGCACAAGCGAGCTTGGTCTCGCCGCAGAGCCACGTGTCATCCGCTCCAATGGCGGCATGCAGCGTGCATCGACGATCCGGCGCAACCCTGTCACCTCGCTTTTGTCCGGTCCGGCGGCGGGAGTGAGCGCGGCAGCGGCCGTCGCACGCGCCGCAGGCATGGAGGGCGCCGATCTGGTGACGGTAGACGTCGGCGGCACAAGCGTTGATGTCGGTGTTGTGCGGGCCGGACAGCCGCTGCTCAGTTCCGAGGAGCACATTTCGGACTTTCCCGTTCTCACGCCCTGCATTGCCGTCTCGAGTGTGGGGGCGGGAGGAGGCTCCATGATCTGGCTTGACGAACTGGGTGCGCTGAAGGTGGGGCCGCGCAGCGTTGGCGCGGATCCGGGACCGGCCTGCTATGGGCGGGGTACGACGCCTGCCCTCACCGATGCCTTTCTGATAGCCGGATGGCTGGCGGACGGGCAATTGCTGGCCGGCCGCATTCCGCTGCATCTGGATGCGGCGCGCAATGCGATGGCTCCGGTCGCGGAAGGGCTCGGGCTTTCGGTGGAAGCGGCGGCCGATGCGGCCATCGCTCTGGCCATTGCCGTCATGGCGGCTGAGACCAGCGGCGTGCTGGCGCAGCGCGGTGTAGATGCGCCGGAATTTTCGCTGGTCGCCTATGGTGGCGCGGGCCCGCTCATCGGCGCCCTGCTGGCGGAGGCGGTCTATATCGACCGGATGATCCTGCCCCAGACGCCCGGCGTGCTGAGCGCTCTGGGTGCGGTCAGCGCCGATCTGGAGATCGATCTGATCCGGCCGGTCTATTCGCGGCTGTCGGCGATAGAAGGCCGTGATCTGCAGGCGATCCTGGAGGACATGGAAACGGAGGCTGACGCCTGCTTCCGCGAGGAAAGTCAGGAACTGCCGATCGTCGGGCGCGAGATCATCTACGCGGCGGACATGAGATATGAGGGGCAGGGCTTCGATGTGAACGTCGCGCTTGATGCTCGCTGGCTGGCTGGCGGAGACCTCGTTTCAATCGCCAACGCGTTCCACGAAGCGCATCGCCGGACATATGGCTATGCGAAGGAACGCAATCCGATCTGGCTGAAGGAGGTG
Source organism: Pseudaminobacter sp. (assembly GCA_049646905.1). Taxonomy (GTDB): domain Bacteria; phylum Pseudomonadota; class Alphaproteobacteria; order Rhizobiales; family Rhizobiaceae; genus Pseudaminobacter. The sequence goes on from JBARWP010000665.1 coordinate 2,146, forward strand.
CGCGCCCACGTCGTCGGCACCACCCCGAAGCCCGTTGGCGCCGAAGTGGCGCCCGGCACCGGCGCCAAGCCTTTC
>JBARWP010000666.1:0-3010 GCA_049646905.1 Pseudaminobacter sp.
ATCGTGAGCCGCTAAAGTGATTCCGACAATCCCGCTGCAGGCGATCGAACCGTCATGACATCAGCTTGATCCGGACCATCGTATCCTCGTGGAGCAAGCCATCGAACCAGACGTCGAACATGGTCTCCATGAGGAACTCGTCACGGCTTGCCTCTGAAAACAACGTCAGCGACGCATGCAACTGCATCGCACCGCTTTCGCCGAAGACCGAGCAAGCGTCCCGCGTCGGGAGCCTTTGCAGGATGCCGATGCATTCGCGGTAGCGGCCTCCCAGCGTCGGAAACTGGAGATAGGCGCTTGCTTCGTCGATAGAATGGATGGCGTAGCGTCGAGGAGTGATGACGCTCGTACCGGCATGCAATCTCGGGAAGATGAATTCCATGCAGGAAATCGGCATCGCGCCCTGGCGCAAGGCTGCGATCGCGCCGTCATAGACGGCGTCCTGCGCGCTGACGAACCTTTGCAGATCGTATTCGTCGCTCATTTCAACGATCCTCTCTCGAAGAAACGCCGGCGTCTGTCGGCCGACAAGCCAAGCCAGGCTTCATCCCCGGCGGAGCGGCAAGGCGCCATGTCTGTCGCCTGCCGGCCATCCGCCAGGGGAGCTTGATGGCGACTATCCGCGGATGAAGGCGAGCAGCTCGGCGTTGACTTCATCCTGGTGGGTGGCGGTGATGCCGTGTGGTGCCGCCGGATAGTAGATTTCCTTCACGTTCCTGATGAGCCGCGCCGATTTGACCGACGCGTCCTTGATCGGAACGATCTGGTCGTCCTCGCCGTGCAGCAGCAGCGTCGGTACGTCGAACTTCTTCAGGTCTTCGGTGAAGTCGGTTTCCGAGAATGCCTCGACGCATTTGTAGGCATTGAGCAGACCCGCCTGCATGCTCCACAGCCAGAACTGGTCGAGCGTGCCTTGCGAGACGCTGGAGCCTGCCCTGTTGGCGCCGTAAAACATCAACGCCAAGTTCTTGTAGAACTGCGAGCGATCGTTGAGGAGCCCGGTGCGGATACCATCGAACACCTCCAGCGGCAGCCCTTCCGGATTGGCTTGCGTCTTCACCATGATCGGTGGAACCGCCGCGATAAGAACGGCCTTGGCGACCCGTTTGGTCCCGTGGCGACCGATATAGCGGGCGACTTCGCCGCCACCGGTCGAGTGGCCGACCAGCGTGGCATCATGGAGGTCAAGCGTCTCGATGACGGCTGCGAGATCGTCGGCATAGCCGTTCATGTCGTTGCCGGACGCGGCCTGGCTGGAACGGCCATGTCCACGCCGGTCATGCGCAACCACGCGGTAGCCGTTGCGCGCAAGGAAAAGCATCTGGCCGTCCCAGGCGTCGGAGTTTAGCGGCCAGCCATGCGAGAACGTGACGACAGGGCCCTTGCCCCAATCCTTGTAGTAGATCTCGGTGCCGTCCTTGGTTGTGATGGTGCCCATCAGGTCGATCCTTTCAACAAGAGGAACATTGGTCGCCGGGCTGGGCAGTCGTGCCGGCGGCCGGCTTGGTCGGAGCTGTAACCACGGCCGTAGAGACACCCGTCACGACATTGGATTGGGGGCGCTTGTCTTGGGCTTCGCTGGCGGTGGTTGCAGACAGAGCAAAGATGCGCCGATCCGGCGCATGAACCTATTCTACGCAAGCAGATCAACGGTCGTGCCGAGGTGCAGCCCTCTTATGGCTTAGAGGCATGGCTCCCGCCCTTCGCCCCGGGACATCATCAACCAAGGTCGTGACGGCACACGACCTCGGCACGATGGATGCCGCCGCGAGCAAACTGGCATTGTCGATCTTCTTCAATCCGACTGAGGAGATGGAAATGCTGCGCTCCGCCATTTCGAAGCTGCTGCCGATGGTCCTGGGATTTTGGGGCAGCGACACTGGAACATCGCACACGGGCAACCCGGACAACCTTGTCAGGGTGACCAGCCAACGGACCTACCCAGGCTGCCGGATCAGGCTACCCGCCGACCGGGTCGCACGACGCGACTAGGACACCGCACTGTCGCGGAAAGCCACGACCGGCAAATCCGCAAGAGCCGCCGGCCGCAGAATTTGCCGGAAAGCCGTCAAGGAACGAGAGCATGGACACTATGGACGAAAAGGTCGTCATCATCACGGGCGGAAGCTCCGGTATCGGCCGCGCCGCGGCACTGGCCTTTGCCAAACGCGGCGCGAGAACCATCATCACCGGGCGGCGTCCGGCGGTGTTGGATGAAACGGTAGCCGAGCACCCCAACATCACAGGTCTCGTCGCCGACGTGGCAGCCCCCGAGGACACTGCACGAACCATTGCGAAAACCGTCGAGAGATGGGGCCGTGTGGACGTGCTCGTGAACAATGCCGGCGCGGGCGCTCTCCTGCCCCTGAAAGATGCCGGCGCCGAGCAGATCACGAATATCCTTGCCGTGAATATCGTCGGCCCAAGCCTGCTGGCGGCGGCAGCGCTTCCGTATCTGGCTGCGGCGAACGGAACGATCGTCAACGTGTCGAGCACGTTCGGCCATAAGCCCGGGGCCGGCCTCTCCCACTACGCTGCCAGCAAGGCCGCGCTGGAGCATCTTACCCGCTGCTGGGCGCTGGAGTTGGCGCCTCTCGGCGTGCGCGTCAACGCCGTTGCCGCCGGCCCGACCGAATCGGGGGCATTGACCGGCATGATGGGGCTTTCGCCTGAGCAGGCCGCCGTTATCGAGGAAGCGGAACGCGAGCAGATACCGCTCAAGCGACGCGGAAAACCCGACGACGTGGCCAGGTGGATCGTTCATCTTGCCGATCCGGCGTCCAACTGGATCACAGGTCAAGTGATCGCGGTCGATGGCGGCCTCGGCCTCACATAAGCGCGGACTTTTCCTTACTCTCGTAAACGGCGGGGGCTATCACATATAGCCACGATCACCCCCACCCCGCCTCGCTTCGCTCGGCACCTCTCCCCCGCTCGACGGGGGAGAGCGACTGTCTTGGTTTTCAAGCAGGCCTCCAATGTTTTTGATCACGGATCATGGCGTTGAGGA
>JBARWP010000667.1:0-1665 GCA_049646905.1 Pseudaminobacter sp.
GTCTCGGAAGCTCAGGTGGCGGTCGCGGAGGCGAAGATACTCACCACCGAAATCGCCATCGCCGCCACCAACAAGCTGTTCGAGCTTGTCGGGACACGCTCGACATTGACCGAGCAAAATCTCGACCGGCACTGGCGCAATGCCCGCACGCTTACGCTTCACGACCCGGTGCGATGGAAATATGCCATCGTCGGCAACTATGTGCTGAACGGTGTCAACCCGCCTCTCCACGCTTGGAGCTGAGGGCGAGGAGCGGAACAGCCATCATGACCTTTCCAAAGCGCATCAAGGCCTTCTGGTTTCTGCCAACGCATGGCGACGGACGCTACCTGGGCACGTCCGAAGGCGGCCGCGCGGTCGATCTCGCCTATCTCACGCAGATAGCAAGGGCGGCGGACTCCCTCGGCTACTACGGAGTTCTGCTGCCGACGGGCAGAAGCTGCGAGGATAGCTGGGTGATCGCGTCGGCGCTCTCCCCGCTGACCGAGCGGCTGCGTTTCCTGGTCGCGGTGCGGCCGGGACTCCAATCCCCGACATTGGCGGCACGCATGACCGCCACGCTGGACCGCATCTCCGGTGGCCGCCTCCTGATAAACGTCGTCACCGGAGGCGATCCCGTTGAAAACCGGGGGGACGGCATCTTCCTGAATCATGACGAGCGCTACGAGGTGACCCGCGAATTCCTCGATATCTACCGGGCGGTCCTTTCCGGGGAAGAGGTGGAGTTCAAGGGCAGGCACTTCACCATCGAAGGCGGCCGCACGCTGTTCCCTCCCGTGCAGAAGCCCTATCCGCCGCTCTATTTCGGCGGCTCTTCGGAGGCGGCGCACGCCGTTGCGGCAGAGAAGATCGACAAGTACCTCACATGGGGCGAGCCGCCGCAGGATGTCGCCCGCAAGATCGGGCATGTCCGCCGCCTCGCCGAAAAGACGGGCCGCGAGGTCACCTTCGGCATCCGCCTGCATGTGATCGTTCGCGAAACCGGCGCCGCAGCATGGAAAGCAGCCGAAAGGCTGATCAGCAGGCTTGACGACACCACCATCGCGGAGGCGCAGGATGTCTTCGGGCGCATGGATTCCGTGGGCCAGGCCCGCATGAGCAGGCTGCATGACGGCAGGCGCGAGAAGCTTGAGGTCAGCCCCAACCTTTGGGCCGGCGTCGGTCTCGTGCGGGGCGGTGCTGGAACCGCGCTCGTGGGAGACCCCGCAACGGTCGCCGAACGGATAGACGAATACCGGCGCATCGGCATCGACAGCTTCATCCTGTCGGGATACCCCCACCTGGAAGAAGCCTATCGCTTCAGTGAGCTCGTCTTCCCCTTGCTTCCCCTCGATCATCCCGTCAGGCAGGGAGCCTCGGTGGTCAATATGGGCCCCTTCGGCGAAACCGTCGCCGGGAACCATCGCCCGCTTGCCAGGCAGGCCAGCTCGTCGTGAAGACGGTTCGGCCGGTCGGCGAGATCGGTGGTGGCTCTACAGCGCTGCTCTGTTTCCGGAGCTACTTTGCCGGCAATATTTCCGGCGTTTGTGCCGATACGTCCGCCATCTCGTCCGGTGCGTCGGGTGAGGATAGCGGTGCCGCCGGCTCGATGCCGGGCCGGCGGATGGTGGTGATCCAGGAGTAGCCGCGATGGAGCTGGTGCGCCTCGCTGGTGCCAGAAAGCGA
>JBARWP010000668.1:0-2657 GCA_049646905.1 Pseudaminobacter sp.
GTCTTCCTCGTACCAGCCGCCTGCCGCGCGCAGCATCGGATGGATCTTGGCGTTGCGTGCGCTCGACAGCTGAAATCCGCCATGGCCGGCCGTGCTGTGGAACACGATATCCTCGGCATAGAAGGTCGCGCCCTGGGACGGCCCCCACGGCGTGCTGGCCGTAACGTGCGCGTCCCGGCGGGTAAGCGAGGTCAATTCGCGCTGGTGTTCCGTGCGTTCGAGCACGGCGGCGCGGAACGCGGCCACGTCGGCAAGCTCGCCGTGATGGCCGTAGAAATCCTCCCGCGTCCATTCTGGCATGGAGTGACGCATACGCCAGCCGCTGGCCAGAAAGTGCTTGCCGTCACGGGCAGGAACCATCGCATAAGCATGATCCCCGACCAGCGCGACGGTCATGCCGTCGGCGCTGACGCCGAATGAAACCCCCGGAAATCCGGGGGCTTCGATGCTGTGAGGCAAAGAAGCGAGCGCAGTCATGCTGCCCTCCCCTCGACGAAATCGGCCGCAACGGCATCGGCCGTCACCGGCAGCAAAACCGCGCGGGGATAACCGTGGTACTGTAGCCAAGTGTTGGCCTCCGCACGGTTTTCGGCGAGGTGCATCAGTTCTCCGTCAGGTCGATCGAGGACCAGCACCGAGCCGATGGCGGGGCGTTCGACCACGGAGAACTTCAGCTCGCTGTCGATCGAGAACGTCCGGTGGATGCGGACAAGGACGACGCCGTGCCCGCCGAAATCCCCTTCGTGAAGCGTGAAGGAATCCGGGACGGTGAGTTTGCCGACAACGCCCCCGGGTCTCTTTGCGATCAGGCGGCCGCTATTGTTGCGGGTTTCCCAAGCCGCGAGCTTCTTGCGGTGACGCTCTGGCGGGCGGGGAGCGCCGTCGAAGTATCGGATGATGGAGCCGAGCGGCGCGAGGTCGAAGATCAATGAAGCGGACACAGTGTCCTCCTTGTCTGGATGGTGAAAACAAAGCCGCCGCCGGACGGGCCGGCGGCGGCGGATTGATCGGAGATGGACGAAAGGCGGCTATTCGGCCGCTTCGCGGAAATCGCTCTCGACCTCGGCGGGTTCCTCCGGCGCGTCGGCTGGCTCGCTGGCGGATTCGGACTCATCGTCCTCCTCCGACACGGGCGCGTTGGTGGCGAGCCAATCGGAAAGCTTCTTTTCGTCCGGCGCGAACAGCGCGCTCGCATGGACGTAAAGACCCTCCTTGAAATGCTCGACAAGAGCCGCCCGCGTGTCCTTCACGCGCGGACGGGGCAGGACCGACGTATCCTTGCACGCGGCCTCAAGCGCGGTGCGCGAGAGGCACGAGAGGAAGTCCTCGGTTCCCATGTTCGGGAGCCAGCTGTCGGCGCAGATCGCATTTCCGGCGACACGCGCGACGATCCCGCTGTTGGACTTGTTCTCGCGGCACGACAGCACGTCGATGAGCATCGATCGTGCGGCGATCCGCAGCGTGTCCATGTCATACTCCAGCTCATTGTTCGCATTGAACAACGGGACTGCGTGCTCCCCAAGGCTGGCTGCCCCGAAGTACGAGCAGTCGCGAGTGCCGGATGCCACCGTCACATTGTTGCCGGCGAAGGCGAGCACCAGCAACGCCATCAACGTGTCGTCCTCGATCGGCCCGCGCGCGAGGACTTCGTGCACTGCCTCGGTGCGAAAGTCGCCGATCATCTCGAAACCCTTTCGGGTCACGTCGGGCCGGCGCTTCGCGACCGTGCCGATATCGCCGGCTGCCGCATTGCCCTTGCCCTTCTTCGCGTCCGGCATGCGGTAGGTCACGCTCTGGACCTTGCCATCACGATCGAGATACATGGCCACGCAGTCGGTCTTTGCCGGCTTGCTGCTGTAGACGCGCTCTGCCTTGGGCGGCAGCACCGGCTGGCCCCAATTGTTGGCCTCGGTGATGATGCCGCGCTTCGGCAGATGGTTTGCCATCCACTCCTGTTGGGCACCGAGGAACGCCTCGACATTGGTCGTGTAGCGACCGTCCTCGTCGGCCGGCCCGAACAGGTCTTCCTCCCATTCGATGCCGTAGGCGCGCGCCAGCTCGTCGTCGAAACTGGCGTCCTTCGCGTACATGCGGGTCTTGGCCAGCGCGTTCGCCACGTTCCACCAGCCACACCTCGGATCGGCCTTGGACGGCTTGTGCGCCTTCCAGACTTCCTTCTGCTCGTCGAGAGAGGCCGATGCGATGGTGCGCAATTGCTGCTCGTTCGGCATGTCGCCCTTGGCCATTTGGTCGAGCATGGCGGGCAGCACGTTGGCGAAGAGCCTAAGCTGCTTGATCCGCCGCGGCGTCAGCGCCAGCGCGATTGCGATTGCCTCCTCGGTCCAGCCGAGAGCGACAAGGCGCTCGATCGCCCGCCACTGGTCGACCGGGTTGAGCGGCTCCCTGACGATGTTCTCCGCGAAGGAGCGCATGGCGCCGGTCGCGCTGGCATTGTCGTTGTCGGCATCGTTGACAAGGATGTCGATCTCCTCGATGCCCGCCTTGAGCGCGAGCCTGACGCGGCGTCGGCCGGCCTCGATGACGAAGCCATTGCCGCCATCAGTCTGCGGCGTCACGACAGGCGGATGCACGATGCCGATCGCCTTGATCGACGCCAGCAAAAGAGCGTCGGCCTGCGGCGAGGGCTTGGTCTGGCG
>JBARWP010000669.1:0-8189 GCA_049646905.1 Pseudaminobacter sp.
CGGCTCGCCCAAGCAGCTCGGCGAGATATTGTTCGGCCGCATGGGCCTGCCGGGCGGCTCCAAGACCAAGTCCGGCCAATGGTCGACCACCGCGCAGGTGCTGGAGGAACTGGCGGCGGAAGGCCATGAACTGCCGCGCAAGATCGTGGACTGGCGCCAGCTCACCAAGCTGAAATCCACTTATACAGATGCCCTGCCCGATCACATCGATCCGGAGACCCAGCGCGTCCATACCTCCTACGCGCTCGCCTCGACGTCCACCGGGCGGCTGTCCTCATCCGAGCCCAACCTGCAGAACATCCCGATCCGCACCGCCGAGGGCCGCAGGATCAGGACCGCCTTCATCGCCGAGAAGGGCAACCGGCTGGTATCGGCCGACTACAGCCAGATCGAATTGCGGGTGCTGGCCCACATCGCCGAAATCCCGCAACTGCGGCAGGCATTTGCCGATGGCATCGACATCCACGCCATGACTGCGTCGGAAATGTTCGGAGTGCCGGTGGAAGGCATGCCCTCGGAAGTTCGGCGGCGTGCCAAGGCGATCAATTTCGGAATCATCTACGGCATCTCGGCCTTTGGGCTGGCCAACCAGCTCTCGATCCCGCGCGAGGAAGCCGGCGAATACATCAAGCGCTATTTCGAGCGCTTTCCCGGCATTCGCGACTACATGGAGAGCACCAAGGCCTTTGCCCGCGAAAAAGGCTATGTCGAGACGATCTTCGGACGGCGGGCGCACTATCCGGAGATCCGCTCCTCCAATCCGCAGCTTCGCGCCTTCAACGAGCGCGCGGCCATCAATGCGCCGATCCAGGGCTCGGCCGCCGATATCATCCGCCGCGCCATGATCCGCATGGATGCGGCCCTCGAGGGCGCCGGGCTCTCGGCACGGATGCTGCTGCAGGTCCATGACGAACTGATCTTCGAGGCGCCCGAGGCCGAGGTCCCGGAGACGCTGCCGTTGATCCGCAAGGTCATGGAAAATGCGGCCATGCCGGCCGTCAGCCTCGCCGTGCCGCTCCAGGTCGATGCCCGCGCCGCCTCGAACTGGGACGAGGCGCACTGACGGAAATGGATGCGGCTTTGACGCTTACGCCGCCAAGGCCGCGCATCTGGCGCAGATGCCGCGAAACTCGATGACGGCCTTCTTGGCCGAAAAGCCGCTCGAACTCACCCAGGCATCGAGCTGCTTGCCGACGACCTCGTCGGAGAACTCCTCCACCTGGCCGCATTTGTCGCAAATGGCGAAGGCGATCATACGGTGGTTGTGGTCGTGCGGCTCGGAGCAGGCGACGAAGGCGTTCATGCTTTCCAGGCGGTGCACGAAGCCGGCGTTCATCAGGCCGTCCAGCGCGCGATAGACCTGCAAGGGCGCGCGGAAACCCTGATCGCGCAGCAGGTCGAGCAAGGTATAGGCGCTGAGCGGTGCCGCGGCGGTTTCGAGCTTTTCGAGCACGCGCAACTGGTTCTTCGTCAGCGTATCCCTTGCCACCATTTCCCTGCTTTCGACTTCAAACGTGCCCGGATCGATCCGGCGCCATCTTCGTCATAGATAGAGAGTGCCCGATTGATTTGCTACCGCGCCCGCCGGGCAAAGGCAATATCGCCGCCCGGCCGGCCGCCTGGGGATCATCGTCCGCGCCAACCCAGCAGCCGCATCGCGTTGGCGGTCACCAGCACCGTCGCGCCGGTATCGGCCAGGATGGCCGGCCACAGGCCGGTGACGCCGATCACGGTCGTCACCAGGAACACCGCCTTCAGCCCGAGCGCGATCGAGATGTTCTGGGCGATATTGCGCATGGTGGCGCGCGACAGCGCGATCATGGCCGCCACATCGCCCACCCTGCCATGCAGTATGGCGGCATCCGCGGTTTCCAGCGCCACATCGGTCCCGCCGCCCATGGCAATGCCGATATCGGCGGCGGCCAGCGCCGGCGCATCGTTGATGCCGTCGCCGACCTTGGCGACGACATGCCCCGCCTCCCGCAGCTCAGCCACGATGGCCTGCTTGTCCTGCGGCAGCAGTTCGGCACGCGGCTCCAGCCCGAGCCGGGCGGCAATCGCTTCGGCCGTAACCCGGTTGTCGCCGGTCAGCATCAGCGCGTCGACACCGAGCGCCTTGAGCGCCCTTATGCCGTCCTGCGCATCCGGGCGCGGCTCGTCGCGCATGGCGATCACGCCCGCGACCTCTTTGCCGGCCACCAGCACGGCGACGGTCTTTCCCTGCCCGTTCAATGCGGCGATCCGGTCGCGGATATCGGGGGCAAGCGGCGAACGCCTGCCGGCGGCCTGCGGCGAGCCGAGGAACAGGCTCTCGCCATCGACCTCCCCTTCTATCCCCTCGCCGCCGATTGCCCTTGCATGCGACGCCGAGGCCACCGCGATACCGCGCCTTTCCGCTTCCGCCAGGATCGCGGTCGCGAGCGGATGACTGGATCCCGTCTCGAGATCGGCCGCAAGCCGCAGCATATCGTCCTCACCACGGCCGCCGGCAACGATGTCGGTGAGCCTGGGCCTGCCTTCTGTCAGCGTGCCGGTCTTGTCGAAGGCGACCCTGGTAATCTTGCCCAGCGTTTCCAGGACAGCACCGCCCTTCAACAGCAAGCCTCTGCGCGCGCCCGCCGAAAGGCTTGCGGCGATTGCGGCCGGCGTGGAAATCACCAGGGCGCAGGGGCAGCCGATCAGCAGCACCGCCAGGCCCTTGTAGATCCAGTCGCTCCAGCCGGCCCCGAAAGCGAGCGGCGGGACGATCGCAATCAATGCGGCAACCACCAGCACGCCCGGTGTGTAGTAGCGCGAGAAGCGGTCGATGAAGCGCTCCGTCGGCGCCTTGGATTCCTGTGCCTGTTCCACCAGCGAGATGATACGCGCGATCGTGTTGTCGGCCGCGCTCGCCGTCACCTCGACACGGATGGCGGCATCCTGGTTGATCGTGCCGGCATAGACGCTTTCGCCGGCCACCTTGGCCTTCGGCACGGATTCGCCCGTAAGCGGCGATTCGTCTATCGAGCTCTGACCCGAGATGATGCTGCCATCTGCGGGAATGCGGTCGCCGGGGCGCACCAGGATGACCGAGCCGATCGACAGGCTTTCGGCCGGCACCTCGCGGACAGACCCCCCGGTTTCCAGCAGAGCCGTCCTCGGCATCAGAGCCGCCAGTGCCTTGATGCTGGCACGTGCCCGGCCGGCCGCCACCCCTTCCAGCAGTTCGCCGACCAGAAACAGGAAGACAACGACGGCGGCTTCCTCGCTGGCGCCGATGATGACCGCGCCGATCGCCGCGATCGTCATCAGCGTCTCTATGGTGAAGGGCATGCCGTTGAGGGCGGCCATGACGGCGCGGCGGGCAATCGGCACCAGCCCCACCGCCATGGCCGCGATGAACAGCCAGGAGCCAATGTCGGGAACCAGCTTGGCGACAACGAAAGCGGTTGCGAGAGCAATGCCGCAGGCAATCGTCAGCCTCGCCTTCGCCGTCGCCCACCACGGCCGCTCGCCCGTGTCGTGGTCGTGGCCGTGAAGCGCCGCATGGCCATGCTGCGCCTCGCCATGGGAATGGTCATGATGATGGCCGTGCCCGCCATGCGCATGGTCCGAATGATCGCCATGGCAGCACGTCGCCGCCGCCTTCTCGTCCGCAGTCGTGGCCGCGCCCTGCGCGATCCGGGTGACCCGATAGCCAAGCCCGCCCACGCGCTTGGCAAGGGCGGCCATATCGGTGCCTTGGCGATGGTCCACGGTCATCGTTCCGGCAGTCACCGAAACCGCTATATCCACCACACCATCCACGCGCCTCGCCGCCGTGTCGATCTTGGCTGCGCAACTTGCGCAATCCATGCCTTCCACGCGATAGCGGCTTTGCACGACAGCCTCGCTCATCGAAAACCCTTCCGATCCTTCATCTTGGGGTCAGGCTAATTGCTCTAGCTGCTATAGGGTCAAGCGCAAAAGTCGTGGCGCCGGCTCTTGGCCGAATCCCTGTTGCATGGAATGCTTTGGCCATGATTCTCGCCACATATGCGGCTGCCGCACTTGCCGAAATCGCCGGCTGTTTCGCGTTCTGGGCCTGGCTGCGCCTGGACAAATCGCCGCTATGGCTGGTGCCCGGCATGCTGTCGCTGGCGCTGTTCGCCTATCTGCTGACGCTCATTCCAACTCCCGCCGCCGGGCGTGCCTATGCCGCCTATGGCGGCGTCTATATCGCCGCCTCGCTGCTCTGGCTGTGGCTTGCCGAAAGCCATCGGCCCGACCGCTGGGATCTTCTGGGCGCATCGGTCTGCCTGGCGGGTGCCGCGATCATCCTGCTCGGGCCGCGGCCGTGACCGGCTGACCCCTACGCGGCGTTCTGCAACGCCTGCTCCACCGCCGCGGCAATTGCCAGCAGCCGACGGTCGTCGCCATGGCGGCAAAGCAGCATCAGGCCCGCCGGAAGGCTCATGCCCGGCATCGGCAGCGATATTCCGGCGAGATCGAACTGGTTGGCGATCTGCGGATTGCGCAGCAGCAGGCCCTCGGTGCGGTTGTAGAGCGCGTGGTCGCTCACCAGCGGCTCGATCGGCGGGGCGACCATCGGGGTCGTCGGAAGCGCCAGAACATCGACCGGAGCCAGGCGCTTGTCCATCTCGGCAACGAGTTCGGCTCGCCGCCGCATCATCCTGACATAGGCCGGGGCCGGCACCGTTGCCCGGCGCGCCAGGGGTTTGGCGACGCGCGGATCGACCGCCTCGGCCTTCTCCTTATCCGCCAGCCAATCCGCATGCACCGCCGCGGCTTCGATCGCAGCGATCGAGCCGATGCTGGTCGCTTCCTGCATCGCCCCCAGAAGATCGTCCATGCCATGATCGGCGAGGCGGCTTCCCGCTCTCTCCAGCACGTTCAGGCTTCGGGCAAAGCCTTGCGCCACAGCCGGCTCCAGATCCTCCAGCAGTTGGCCACGTGGGATGCCTATGCGCAGGCCGGCCAGCGGCAGGGATGCGAACATGGCAGCATCTTCGCCCGACAGGACGGCATCCGCCGCAGCGCATTCGCCGACGCTTCGCGCCAGCGGGCCGACCGAATCGAGCGTGTAGGACAAGGGAAACGCGCCTACCGTCGGAACGCGGGAGGCTGTCGGCTTGAATCCCACGACGCCGTTGAGGCTTGCCGGGATGCGGATCGAACCGCCCGTGTCGGAGCCGATGGCGATGTCGCAGGTGCCTTCGGCGACGGATACGCCAGCGCCGGAAGACGAGCCGCCGGGGATGCGCAACGGATCGACGGCATTGCCGGGCGTGCCGAAATGCGGATTGAGCCCGACCGCGGTGAAGGCGAATTCGGTCATGCAGGTCTTGCCGATGATCACCGCCCCGGCCTGCCGCAGGCGCCGCACCACGACGGCATCCTCGATAGCAGCCGGGCAAGTTCGACGGATCGCCGAACCGGCGGTCGTGGTCTCGCCGGCAACGTCGAACAGGTCCTTGATCGATACGACGCTGCCATCCAGCGGCCCGAGCGAGATGCCGGCCTTGTGCCGTGCATCCGCGGCATCGGCCGCCGCGCGGGCGGCTTCCGGATAGAGCTTGACGAAGACGCGCTCCTCGCTTGAGCGCGCCTCAAGGCGCTGGAGAATTTCTTCGAGGCGGTCACGGGCGCTGCGCATGGATGATATCCTGTCCGGTGCCGGAAAGCTCGCCTGGGTGCTTCCCTCGAGCCACGACTCCCTTTCCCTACGCGCCAATCAAGCAGCTATTCCGATCCTCGCCAAGGCGGAACCCTTCCGGTGCAACACCGTTGCTCACCATCACCCAGGACCCAACCTCTCATGAAAGGAGCGTCCGATGTCCATACGCCTGGCAACGTTCACTGCTCTTTCGCTGGCAATGGCAGTCCCCGCTTTTGCCGATTGCCGCGAGGAGTTGACGCAACTCGAACAGCCCGCCGTGACGGCGGAGACGGGTGCGGCAACCAATGAATCCGGCATGCCGGTGACCAAGCATCAGGAAGAAGTCCTGCCCGGTAATCAGGGTGTGACCGGGGAGACCACCGGCTCCACCACAGGCTCCACGACCGGCAAGGTCGAAGGCGTCTCGCCTCACCAGAAGGAAGTCACCGGCGCGGCCACCGACCAGCCGTCCGACCAGGTCGCCAAACTGATGACCGAGGCCCGCGAAATGGCAGATGCCGGCGATGAGGCCGGATGCATGCAAAAGGTCACCGAGTTGAAGGACCTTATGGGAGCCGACTGAGCGCCTTCGGCGGCGGCCGGTACTTGTTACGGCCTCCATCCACGGCGCCGGGATCGATATCCCTCCGTTTGCGCCGAAGGGGTATTGATGCCAGTAATGTCGTATTGCCGAGGCTCTTGCCTCGGCGTCTTTCCTTGGCAAGGTGGTGGATGGAGGTCGGCCCATGATGCCATCAGCCAAATTCCCTGATCTGCAGAACGCCTCGGTGCTGATCACCGGCGGCGGCTCCGGCATCGGCGCTACACTCGTCGAGGGATTTGCACGCCAGGGCGCCAGGGTCGCCTTCATCGATATAGCCGACGAGGCCAGCATGGCCCTGTGCGAGCGCCTCGAAAGCAGCGTCGGCACCCGCCCACTGTTCCTCAAGGCGGATTTGCGCGACGTTGCAGCCCTGCGAGAGGCGATTTCGGCGGCTGCGGCAGCACATGGCCCTGTGACCGTGTTGATCAACAATGCCGCGCTGGACGATCGCCACGCGATGGAGGATGTCACCCCCGACTATTGGGATGCCAACCAGGCGCTCAATCTGCGCCCGCATTTCTTCACCGCCCAGGCGGTAGCCCCCGGCATGAAACGGGCCGGCGGCGGCTCGATCATCAACTTCACCTCGACGTCCTTCCTGATCAATCATCCGGACATGCCGTCCTACACGACGGCGAAGGCCGGCATCGTCGGGCTCACCAAGGGTTTGGCCGGGCGCCTCGGGCCGGATGGCATCCGCGTCAACGCGGTTGCGCCCGGATGGGTGATGACCGACAGGCAGCGCGAGCTTTGGGTTACGCCGGAAAGCCTGGCTGCCCACATCGCCAGGCAATGCATCCGCGAGGCGATGAAGCCCGAAGACCTGGTCGGTATCTGCCTGTTCCTCGCCTCCGACGCCTCGCGCATGCTGACGGCGCAGACGCTTATCATCGACGGGGGGTATCTGTGACGCAACGCTCCGCCATCAGCGCCCGGCACGCCGTTTGCGGAGAGCGCGATGACGAATGATGTCGGCGTTTCCGTGCTGTCGGACCATCCCTGCCATCTCGGCGAGGGGCCGATCTATGACGCCGGTACCGACACGCTGTTCTGGTTCGACATCCTCAGCCGCAAGCTGCTTGAAAAGAAACTTTCCGGCGAGCGGACGATCGCCCACGACCTGCCGGAGATGACAAGCGCCCTGGCGATCATCAATGAAGGTCATCAATTGCTGGTCACCGAAACCGGCCTCCATATCCGCGATATCAGGACCGGTGCGATAACCTCCTATTTCCCGATCGAGGCCGACAATCCGGCAACGCGCTCCAACGACTGCCGGGTCCATCCTTGCGGTGCGTTCTGGATCAGCACCATGGGCAAGAAGGCAGAGCCGAAGGCCGGGTCGATCTACTGGTTCTTCAAGGGCGAATTCTGCACGCTGGTGTCGGATATCACCATTCCCAACTCGATCTGCTTTTCGCCAGACGGCACGACGGCCTATTACACGGATACGCGCGAAAACATCCTGTTTCGGGTGGAGTGCGATCCGGCCACCGGCCTGCCCACCGGAGAAGCCGGCGTTTTTGTCGATCACGGCGGCAAGAAGGGCGGGCTCGACGGCTCGGTGGTCGATGCCGACGGCGTATTGTGGAACGCCCGCTGGGGGGCCGGCAGCCTCGACGCCTATTCCCCGCAGGGCAAGCGCATCCGCAACATCGACATCACCACGCTGCAGCCCTCGTGCCCGGCCTTCGTCGGCCCCGAGGCCGACCGGCTGGCGCTCACCTCCGCCTGGGAGGGCATGGACGATGCGACGCGCAAGCGCGACAGCCGCGCCGGCATGACATTGCTGCTCGACCTTCCGGTCAGGGGCCGGCTGGAACCGCGCGTGCTGATCTGATCGTCGGCCCGACGCCGATCATCTCCGGATTGTCGGATCGGCGCCCTGCCCAGGTCGATTTCGCGAGAGCCGGCAGCGATCATGGCGGCATTCTAGATCATGTCTCC
>JBARWP010000670.1:0-11649 GCA_049646905.1 Pseudaminobacter sp.
GAACAGCACGCCTACCGCGCCGGCTGCCACCGTCGAGATTTCCCCGACCGCCAGCATGATCGACGGCAGGTAATAGGCGAACAGGCCAAAGCCCAGCATGATGCATGCAGCGGCAATCAGCGCGTTGCGGTTTTTCCGGTCCATCAATCCATCCTGTAGCGGCATCCAGATCAGGCGCCGGCCTCGGCGCGGAAATCTTCCAGCCGCCGCTTCTGGTATCCTTGCGTGTCGAAATTAGCCGGATCGAGCCAGTTCTCATAGGCGCGTTTCAGCGCAGGCCAGTCCTTGTCGATGACCGCATACCAGGCCGTATCGCGGTTTTCACCCTTCACCACGAGATGCTGGCGAAAAACACCTTCGAATTTAAAGCCGAAGCGCTCGGCCGCCCGCTTGGAGGGGACGTTGGCATTGTTGCATTTCCACTCGTAGCGGCGATAGCCCAGCGCGTCGAAGACATATTGCATGAACAGGAACTGGGCTTCCGTGGCGCCCGGCCTGCGCGATATCAATGGTCCCCAATAGACGTGGCCGATTTCGATCACACCGTGGGTTGGCTCGATGCGCATCAATGTCTGACGCCCGGCGATCTTGCCGCTCGCCTTGTCGATCACGGTGAAATAAAGCGGATCCGGGCTCGCCTCGGCCTTGTCCAGCCAGGGCTGGAACTCAGCACGGCTGCGCGGCGGGTATTCGGAGAGCCAGCGGAACCGGCCATCGGCATCGGCGACGCTGGAGGTTTCGAACAGCCCGTCGCCGTGTTTTTGCGCATTGAGCGGTTCCAGCCGGACATAGCGCCCTTCCAGGACCTCGCGCGCCGGACGTGGGCGCGGGCTCCAGTTTTTCAGCTCCTCCGGCATCGACCCTCTCCATCGCAATTGACATTCACCGTCCGACCCTCACAAAAACAGAAAGTGCGCAACAGAACCAGACGGACAGGAAAAATGCTCCAAACAGTTCCCGCCTTCGATCGCCTCGGCGAGGAGAATGCTTTTGCGGTGCTGGCGCGGGCGACCGCGCTTTCCCAACAGGGACGCGACATCATCAACCTCGGCATCGGCCAGCCGGATTTCAGCACGCCCGCCCATATCGTCGAGGCCGCGATCAAGGCGCTGCGTGACGGCCACCATGGCTATACGCCGGCCAACGGGCTTTTGGCGACCCGCGAGGCGGTGGCGCGCCGCACGCTTGCCATGACCGGCGTTGAGGTGTCGCCGGAAGCGGTGATGATCATGCCCGGCGGCAAGCCGACCATGTTCGCGGCGATCCTGATGTTCGGCGAGGCAGGCGCCGATATCCTCTATCCCGACCCCGGCTTTCCGATCTATCGCTCGATGATCGAATTCACGGGCGCTACCCCCATCCCGGTGCCGATGCGCGAGGCCAACGGCTTTGCATTCTCGGCGGAAGAGACGCTGTCGCTGATCACGCCGAAGACGCGGCTGTTGATCCTCAACTCACCCGCCAACCCGACCGGCGGCGTGACACCGCGAAGCGAGATCGAAAAGCTGGTAAAGGGGCTGGAGGAGCATCCGCAGGTCGCGATCCTGTCGGACGAGATCTACGACGCCATGACCTATGACGGCGAAAGCCACTGTTCGCTGCTGCAGTTTCCGGAAATCCGCGAGCGGCTGATTGTTCTCAACGGCTGGTCGAAGACCTGGGCGATGACGGGCTGGCGCATGGGGTGGTCGATCTGGCCGAACACGCCGGCAAGCGGGCACCTGCTCGACAAGGTGCGCAAGCTTGCGGTCAATTGCTGGTCCTGCGTCAACACGCCGAGCCAATATGCCGGCATTGCGGCGATCGACGGGCCGCAGGACGAGGTGGAAAAAATGATGCGTGCGTTCGACAGCCGGAGAAAGCTGGTGGTGGAGGGCCTGAACGATCTGCCCGGCGTCTCCTGCATCACGCCCAAGGGCGCGTTCTATGCCTTCCCTAATATCGAAAAGACCGGCTGGAAGGCCAAGAAACTGGCCTCCGCCTTGCTGGAGGAAGCGGGCGTGGCACTGATCGGCGGGCCGGATTTCGGCATTCTCGGCGAAGGCTATCTGCGCCTGTCCTACGCCAATTCGGAGGAAAACATCCTGCGCGCGCTGGAGCGGATGAAGAAATTCCTGGAAGCCGGGCGCACCGAATAGGCACCCGGCCTTTCATCGCTGGAGCATGATCTTTCCGAAAACCGGCTTCCACTTTTCGGGATCATGCAGCTCACGCCGGAACTACGGCGATGGCCTCGATCTCGACCTGGGCCTCGTCCTCGATAAGAGCCGCGACCTGTACCATGGCCATGGCGGGGAAATGCTTACCCATCACGCTGCGATAGGCATCGCCCACCGCTTTCAGATTGGCGAGGTAGTCACTCTTGCTGGTGATGTACCACGTCATCTTGACGATATGCCCCGGGCTGCCGCCCGCCTCTCGCACGATATCGACGACGTTCTGTAAGGTCTGGCGGACCTGGCCGGGCAGGTCCCTGGCCTCAAACACCTGGTCGCCGGTCCAGCCGATCTGGCCGCCAACATAGACGGTCCGGCCCTGCGCCATGATGCCGTTGGCATAGCCCTTGGCGGCCTTCCAGCCAACCGGATGAAGAATTTGATGCGGTGTCGGGATGGTCATTGTCATGATCTCCGAAAATTCTGAACTGAAGAAAATGGCGTCTCAGACGCCGAGATAGCGGTCCTGCAGGTCGGCGGTCAGTTCCGCCGCACGCCCGGAGAAGACGGTTTTGCCCTTTTCAAGCACGAAGCAGCGATCGGCCACCGGCAGCAATTCGGCGAGCGTCTTGTCGACCACCAGGATCGACTGGCCTTCCTGCTTGAGGCGGCGGATGGCCGCCCAAATGTCCTGCCTGATCACCGGCGCAAGCCCTTCCGTCGCCTCATCAAGGATGAGCAGCCTGGGATTGGTCATCAGCGCGCGGCCTATCGCCAGCATCTGCTGCTCGCCGCCCGACAGCGTATTGGCATATTGGGCGTGACGCTCCTGCAGGCGTGGAAAGAGTTCGTTGACCCGCTCTATGGTCCACACGCCGGGCCTTGCGGCCGCGACCAGGTTTTCGCGTACGGTGAGGTTGGGGAAGCAGCGGCGCCCTTCCGGCACTAGGCCGATGCCCAGGCGGGCGATGCGATGCGCACTCATGCCCGCAACCTCGCGGCCCGACAGGCGCACCGAACCGCCGCGCGGGCGCACCATGCCGATGATGGAAGAGATCGTCGTCGTCTTGCCCATGCCGTTGCGGCCCATCAGCGCCACGACCTCGCCTTCGGCGAGCGAAAGCTCGACGCCGAACAGCGCCTGCGAGGCGCCATAGAAGGTTTCCAGCCCGGATACCTGAAGCAGGCTCATGACGCCTCTCCGAGATAGGCGCGGCGGACCTCCGCATCGTTGCGGATTTCATCCACCGTGCCGCTGGCGATGACACGGCCATAGACGAGAACCGAGATGCGGTCGGCCAGCGCGAACACCGCCTCCATGTCGTGTTCGACCAGCAGGATCGGCGCCTGGGCACGCAAACGGTCGAGGAAAGCGGTAAGCTGGCGCGAGCCTTCCGGCCCCATGCCGGCCATCGGCTCGTCAAACAGGAACGCCCTGGAGCCGAGCGCCAGCGCGATGGCGATCTCGAGTTGCCGCCGCTCGCCATGCGATAGTTCGGCGGCCGGCAGATGCGCACGCGCCCCAAGGCCGGTCTGCTCCAGCACCGCCATGGCCGGTTCGGTCAGCGAGCGATCGGTCATCACCGGGCGGAAGAAGCGGAAGCTTGAGCCCTGCCGCGCCTGTACGGCCAGCATGACATTGCGCAGGGCCGAAAACTCGGGCGCCAGCGACGATATCTGGAAGCTGCGGCCAAGCCCGCGCCGGGCACGCTCGGCAACGCCCAACCGGCTGATATCCTCGCCACGGAAATGGATGGTGCCGTGATCGGGTCTGATCGAGCCCGAAATCTGATGGATCAGCGTGGTCTTGCCGGCCCCGTTCGGGCCGATCAGCGCATGGATTTCGCCGACGCGCAGGTCGAGGCTGACGCCATCGGTCGCCTTTAGCGCGCCGAAGGATTTCTTGAGGTCGCGGATGGAAAGCACCGTCTCAGCCATGGCGCGCCTTTCCCGCAACCAGCCCGATCAACCCGCCGCGCGCAAACAGGACGACGCCGAGCAGGATGAGACCGAGGAACAGCTGCCAGCGCTCGGTGAGCCCGCCCAGCGCGAACTCGAACAGCACGAACAGAATGGCGCCCGCGACAGGCCCGAACAGGCGCGCCGTGCCGCCAAGCACGATGAGCACGATGAGTTCGCCCGACATCTGCCAGGACAGCATGGAAGGGCTGGCGAAGCGGTTGAGATCGGCAAACAGCGCCCCGGCAACACTGGTGACGGCCGCCGACATGACGAATGCCGCAAGCCTGATGCGGAACGGCACGATGCCGACCGCCGCGACCCGTACCTCGTTCTGCCGCGCGGCCTGGAGGGCAGCACCGAAGCGCGAATTGCGCACGAACCAGAACAAGAGCAGCCCGGCCAGCAACAGAACATAGCAGATCAGGAAGAAGGTGATCGGCTGTGCGGTGTTGAGGCCGGGAAAGGCATTGCGGGTGAGGATCGACAGCCCGTCCTCGCCGCCATAGGCCGGCCAGGAAATGGCGAAGTAATAGATCATCTGCGCGAAGGCGAGCGTGATCATGATGAAGTAGACGCCCGAGGTGCGCAGGCTGATGGCTCCGATCGGCACCGCCACCAGCGCGCCGACCAACATGGCTACCAGCCAGATGACCGGCATCTGGTTGCTGCCCTCGAAGCCGAAGAGCATCGGCTGCTGGTTGAAGGCATGACTGGCGAAAATGCCGGCGACATAGCCGCCAATACCGAAGAAGGCGGCATGGCCGAAGGACACCAGACCGCCGAGCCCCAGCGCCAGGTTGAGGCCGACAGCCGCCAGCGCCAGGATCGCCATGCGGGTTGCCAGCGTGACGTAAAACGGCTCGCCGATGGCGACGGCTGCGAGCGGCAGCGCCAGCAGCAACACTGCAAGCACGGTGTTGAACAGGGTTTCGCGGCTCATTGCGCGGGCCGTCATGTGTTGGCCGCGAACAGGCCCTTGGGCCGGAACGCCAGAATGAGCGCCATGACGATATAGATCAGCATCGAGGCGATGGCCGCCCCCGCTGTCGCGCCTTGGGCGGGGCCCAGGAAAATCGCGAAGAGCTTGGGCAGCAGGAAGCGCCCGAGCGTATCGACCACGCCGACCAGCACTGCTCCTACCAGCGCACCCTTGACCGAGCCGATGCCGCCGATGACGATGACTACGAAGGCAAGGATCAGCACCGGCTCGCCCATGCCGACCTGTACCGACTGCAGCGCACCCACCAGTGCCCCGGCAAGACCGGCAAGGGCCGCACCAAGTGCAAACACCACAGTGTAGAGCGTGCCGATATCGACGCCGAGAGCCGCGATCATCTCACGGTCGGACTGGCCGGCGCGGATGCGCATACCAAGCCGGGTGCGCGAGATCAGCAGATAAAGCCCCACAGCCACGACGATGCCGACGCCGATGATGGCCAGGCGGTAAAGCTGGTAATGCGCCCCCCCGGGCAGCGCGACCGCGCCCGACAGCACCGGTGGAATATCGAGATAGAGCGGGAACGAGCCGAAGACCCAGCGTGCACCTTCCGAAAAGATCAGGATCAGCGCGAAGGTTGCCAGCACCTGGTCGAGATGGTCGCGATCATAGAGCCGGCGGATGACGGCAAGCTCGACCAGCGCACCTGCCGCCGCCGCCGCGACGAGGCTTGCCGCCAGGCCGAGCCAGAAGGAACCGGTGGCCGCCGCCACCACCGCGCAGGCGAAGGCACCTATCATGTAGAGCGAGCCATGCGCCAGATTGATCAACCCCATGACGCCGAAGATCAGCGTCAGCCCCGCCGCCATGAGAAACAGCATGACGCCGAATTGCAGGCCGTTCAGCAATTGCTCGATGATGAGAGCGGTGGACAAAAATCAGGTTTCCGGTTGGGCTGGTCGGTTTCTTGCCTGTTGCGCGGCGCTGCCCCTCATCCCCCTGCCGGGACCTTCTCCCCGCAAGCGGGGAGAAGGAGGGTTACCGCGATGCTTGCGTCCCCCTCGCCCCGTTTACGGGGAGAGGGTAAGGGTGAGGGGCCTGCGCCAAGCTAGTCGGCCGCGCGCACCACACTCATTCCTGCGGCATCACCACAGAGACGAAGACTACATCTTGCAGTCTTTGGCGTAGGCGTCCTCATGGTCGGTGAAGCTGGTGCCGATGATCTTGTTGGTCAGCACATCGCCTTCCTTGACCACTTCACGCACATAGAGGTCCTGGATCGGGTGGTTGTTGGTGTTGAACTTGAACTTGCCGCGCACGGAATCGAAATCCGCCTCCTTGAGCGCTGCACGGAAGGCATCCGCATCCTTGACGCTCGCCTTGGCCGCAGCCGACACGATCAGGCTGCCGGTATCATAGGCCTGCGCGGCATAGACCGAGGGCAGCCTGCCATATTCGGCCTGGAAGGTCTCGACGAACTTCTTGTTGGCCTCGTTGTCGAGGTCCTTGGCCCATGAGGCCGAGTTCTTCACGCCGAGCGCGGCATCGCCGATCGCGGCCAGCACGTCCTGGCTGAAGGAGAAGCCGGGTCCGAGCAGCGGAATGTCGACGCCCGACTGCGCATATTGCTTGGTGAAGGCGATGCCCATGCCACCCGGCAGGAAGATGAACACCGAATCCGCACCGGAAGCGCGGATCTGCGCGATCTCGGCGGCATAGTCGGTCTGGCCGACCTTGGTGTAGACCTCGCCCGCAAGCTCACCCTTGTAATAGCGCTTGAAGCCGGTCAGCGCATCGGTGCCCGCTGGATAGTTGGGCGCCATGATGAAGGTCTTCTTGTAGTCCTGGTTGGCGTATTGCCCCATCGCCTCATGGAAATTGTCGTTCTGGTAGGCGACGTTGAAATAGTTCTGGTCGCACTTCTCGCCCGCCAGCGCCGACGGCCCGGCATTGACGGAGATGTAGAACTTGCCCTGCGCGACGGCGTTGGGCACGACCGCCATGGCAAGGTTCGACCAGATGATGCCGGTGAGAATATCGACCTTGTCGCTCTGGATCATCTTGTCGGCGATCTGCACGGCGAGTTCCGGCTTCTGCGCATCGTCTTCCGTCACCACCTCGATGTCGGTAACACCTGCGTTCTTGAGCGCCAGCATGAAGCCGTCGCGCGCATCGATGCCCAGCCCCGCGCCACCGCCCGACAGCGTGGTGATCATGCCCACCTTGACGGGCTCGGCATTGGCAAGGCCGGCGACCGACAGCGACAGGCCGAGCAGGCTTGCAGCCAGAATTTTCCTCATCGTGTTCTCCCTTTGATTTTGATTTGATTGATCCGGTTGAAACTAAAGCTCGGTGCGAACTTTCCAGAGTTCAGGAAACAGTTCAACCTCCAGCATCTTGCGCAGGTAGGAAACACCAGCGGTGCCGCCGGTGCCGCGCTTGAGGCCGATGATGCGCTCCACCGTGGTGACATGGTTGAAGCGCCAGCGGCGGAAATAATCCTCGAAATCGACCAGCTTTTCGGCAAGTTCGTAAAGCGTCCAGTATTTGCCCGGCTCGCGATAGATCTGTTGCCACACAGCCAACACTTCAGGGCTCTCCTGCCTTGTCTCGCGCCAGTTCGTGCGCTGCGCATCGGCGCCGATGTCGAAACCCTGCCGCGACAGTAGAAGCAGTGCCTCGTCATAGAGGCTTGGTGCTGACAAGATGGATTCCAGCGCCTCGATCACCTCGGGCCGGTGCTCATGCGGCTTCAGCATCACCAGATTGCGGTTGCCGGCGAGAAATTCGATTGCGCGATACTGATAGGACTGGAAGCCGGACGACTGCCCGAGCGCGCCCCGAAACTCGGTGTATTCGCTGGGCGTCATGGTGCGCAGCACGTCCCAGGCATTGTTCAACTGTTCGAAGATGCGCGCCACGCGCGTCAACATCTTGAAGGCCGGCTGCGGATCGTCCTTGCGGATCGCCTGGATGGCGGAACGGACTTCGTGGATGGCAAGCTTCATCCACAGTTCGGAGGTCTGGTGCTGGATGATGAACAGAAGCTCGTCATGCGCGCTCGACAGCGGCGATTGCGCATCGAGCACCTTTTCCAGTTGCAGATAATCCGCATAGGCCATGCGGCCCCGGAATTCCAGCTGCACGCCCTGCGCAGGATTGTCGGACTTCGTCATGCCTCCCCCAAGAGGGCCAAAGATGCCATACGCCCATGCCCACAGCTAGAATTGCACCGCAGCCATTTCATTTCAAGCATGAAATTTTAGGATTGAAGCATCTCTTCATGACCGACCAGAAAGGAGCCAGCCGACACAGTTCGAGGGATATCGAGATTCAGGTCAGCCGCGGCCGACATAAGGCATCTTGGTCGCCATCACCGTCATGAACAGGACATTGGCGTCGAGCGGCAGGCCGGCCATGTAGAGCACGGCCTCGGCAACACGCTCGACCCCCATCACCGCCTCGGGGGTGATCGTGCCATTGGCCTGCGGCACGCCTACCGTCATCGGCATGGCCATTTCGGTCAGCGCATTGCCGATATCGATCTGGCCGCAGGCGATGTCGAAGGGTCGCCCATCCAGCGCCAGTGTCTTGGTGAGGCCGGTGATGGCATGCTTGGTCGCCGTATAGGGCACCGAGCCCGGCCGCGGCGCATGGGCGGACACCGAACCATTGTTGATGATGCGCCCGCCCTGCGGCTGCTGCCGGCGCATGGCGGCGAATGCTGCGCGGGCGCACAGGAAGGAGCCGGTGAGATTGACTCCAACGACGTCGTTCCACACGTCAACCGGGATCTCGTCGATGAGCGTGGATTTATAGCCCATGCCGGCGTTGTTGAAGAGGAGATCGATCCGCCCGAAGGCGGCAGTCGTCTCGGCAAACAGGCGATCGACCTGGTCAGGCCTGGAGATATCGCAGGCAATGGCAAGCGCCTGCGCTTGCGTTTGCTCCGCCTCGGCAATGGCGGCGTCGAGCAGCGGCTTGCGCCTGCCGCAGAACGCCGTGTTCCAGCCGGCCCGCAGCAAAGCGGTCGCCACCGCCTTGCCGACGCCCGTGCCGGCCCCGGTAACGATTGCGGTCTTGCGATTGACGCTCATGCCAGTCCTCCCCGATCGGACGGGAAGCGCATGCAATGACCATGCGGCTCCCGCAGGAGGAAAGGAATCGCAAATGCGGCAAGGCGTGGCAAGCGGCAACGGCCGTCAATCAAAGGGCGGCCATTGGCGACCGCCCTTTGACGCGAATCGTGCTTGGGAGGAGGAGAAAGCCGATCCGACTGGCAAAAAGCATGCGCCCGAACGGTTAACGCAAACTTAACGCGGGCCCTACCCGACAGAGCGGGACCGCGTTCCGGCATTTGCCGTCACACCCTATCTTCTTGTTCGTGCACGATCTTTTTCCGAAATCGTCTTCCGCTTTCGGGACCCTGGCCTGCCTCACCAGCGGGTGGAGGTGGAGGGGCTCGGCTCCTCGATCTCGACCTTTGCGGCCGAAACGGTGGATTCGATATGGTCGATCAGCGCATCCGGAAGCTGCAGCCGGCCGGCAAGCATGTCGAGATAGCCGCGCTCGGTACGCGTATCCGGCTCGATCGCCAGGCGCGAAGCGGTGTAGATTTCGACCTTCTGCGCATCCGAGCGGGCAGCGGCGACAAGCGCATCGAGGTCCAGCGGCCGTTCGAGTTCTGCAAGCAGAAATTCCTCTGCCTCACTGTCGATACCGGCCAGGCTGAGCTTGTCGCCGATCTTGCGCCGTTCCTCGTCGTCGATATGGCCATCGGCCTTGGCCGCCGCGATCATTGCCCGGACCAGGGTGAGGGCGAATTCGCCCTCGCCTTGCGGTGCCTGCGAGGGATGGAAGCTGGTGTCGGAGGGTGCCGGAAGAAGCTCCGGCTCGTTCGGTGCCGTCTCGGCCAGCTGCTTGCCGGCCTGATAGTTCTGATAGGCCTTGTAGGCGAGCCCGGCGACGGCGGCGAGCCCGCCAAGCTTGAGCGCCGATCCCGTCATCCCACGACCGGTCTTGGTGCCAAGCAGCACGGCGGCAATGGCGCCGGTGGCAAGCGGGTTGTCCTTGGCAAGCTGCACGGCCTGACCGGCCTTGTCGCGAACCGTTCCTTGCGTGCCCGGCACATTGGAACCGAGAAGATCATCAAGCAGCTTCTTGGGATCGAACATCAACACCTCCGGCGATGGGCCCGACACGGGCCATTTGCAGGTTGGGTGGAGGTAGGCAGCCAATCGCGACATTACAATGACGCGTCGGGCGATTTTCGGCAGCTTAACTGCCGATATGGCGGGTACCGCGCCATGCCGCAAGCTCGACCTGACGCTGGCGCTCGGCGTAGCGGGCGCGGTCCTCGTCGCTGCGAGTCTCATGGCAGTGCGGGCAGGAAACGCCTTCGCGGAAATGCGGCGACAGCCGCTCCTGCGGTGTGAGCGGATGGCGGCAGGCCCGGCAGAGGCCAGTCTCGCCCTGTTCGAGGCCATGCGAAACGGCAACGCGCTCGTCGAAGACGAAGCACTCGCCCTGCCAGAGACTTTCTTCCGCCGGCACTTCTTCGAGATATTTCAGGATGCCGCCCTTGAGGTGGAAGACATCCTCGATCCCGAGCGAGCGGACATAGGCTGTCGCCTTCTCGCAGCGGATGCCGCCGGTGCAGAACATGGCGACCTTGCGTCCTTCCAGTTCGTCGCGATGTTGCTCGACCCAGTCGGGAAAGTCGCGGAAGCTGCTTGTGTGCGGATCGACCGCACCAGCGAAGGTGCCGATCGACACTTCGTAATCGTTGCGGGTATCGATGACGATGGTGCCGGGATCGCTGATAAGCGCATTCCATTCGGCAGGCTGCACATAGGCCCCCGCCCCCTCAAGCGGATCTATGCCTTCCACCCCCATGGTGACGTTCTCGCGGTTCAGCCGCACCTTCATGCGGTGGAACGGCATTTCGGCAGCCGTGCTGTATTTGACGTCCAGTCCGGCGAATTCCGGCCGCGCCTCGAGCCAGGCAATCAGGTCGGCAATTGCGGCTTCCGTACCGGCCACGGTGCCATTGATGCCTTCGCGCGCCAGAAGCAGCGTGCCCTTGATGCCGTGCTCGCGGCAAAACGCGGCGAGCGGTTCGCGCAGGGCCTCGGGCGCCTCCAACCGACAGAAGCGATAGAGCGCGGCAACGCGGATCGGCGGTGTGATGGATGGATTCATGGCTGCGGCACGTAACGCCTGAGCGGATCGGTTTCAAGGCCGACGAAATTTCTCAGGAGACTCAACTAGTTACGCGACCGCTGGGAAGCGTGTCTCTGACAACGCCGTATTATCTTTATCAACGTTCCGGCGACCATCTCCAGAATGGCCGCAAAAAGGAGCCTGCCGATCATGACATTTTCGACCGAAACCATCGATGAAATCACCTCTGCCGCCAGGACGCTAGGCGTCGAGCCGGCCGGCCTGCTGGCGATTGCGGAGGTGGAAAGCGGCGGAAAGGCCTTTGCGATGGTAGCGGGACGGCGCGAGCCGCTGATCCGGTTCGAGGGGCACTATTTCGATCGGCGGCTTTCTGCGCAAAAGCGGCAGCAGGCGCGGGCGCAGGGGCTGGCC
>JBARWP010000671.1:0-11377 GCA_049646905.1 Pseudaminobacter sp.
CGGCGAGAAGAGCTGGTTGATCGCCATCACGTCGAAACTGAGCGACGGCCAGCGGTTCTGGCTCTGCGCCTCCAGCCCGTCATAGAGCTCGGTCGTGGTGGCCTTGGTGTTGGGCTCGCGGCGATTGCCGGTGCGAAGCTCGACCAGCGCGTTGGGCTCTTCCGAACCAGCCGTCAATATGCCGCGCGGCCGGTGATACTTGAACGAGCGGCCGACCAGCCGGATGCCATTGGCGACAAGCGCGGAGGCCAGCGTATCGCCGGCATAGCCGGTGAGCTGCTTGCCATCGAAGGTGAAATCGAGCGGCGCCGAGCGATCAACAAGGCCACCCTTGTCCAAGCGATTGGGCTGATGGACCGTCATGACCGTGCACCCGCCTTCACTGTCGCAGCGCCGGTGCCCGGTGCGGCCTCTACCGAACTGATCTCATGCGTCAGCGTGTTGCGCCGCACGACCAGCCAGGAGCGGCAGCCGCCGCCGTGATACCAGTATTCGCTCATCTCACCGGCAACGTTGTCACGCAGATAGATATAGTCGTAGAAGGCCTCCTGCTCGCCGCTCGCGCCGACCCCGGCATCGAGCGCGACCATGGCCGGGCGCTGCGGTTTGGCGTCGCCGAGATAAGTGAACTCGCCGTTCTCGCGCTCGCCGCAAAATGGACATGCAATGCGCATTTCCGTCAGTCTCGCTTTCAGTGCAGGTTGGGTTGGGCGCCCTGGCCCTTTTCGTCGATCATGTAGCCGCGCTGGAACCTGTCGAGGCGGAAGCGCTTTGCTTCCTCATGCGGCGCATCGGTGGCCAGGAGCTGGGCAAATACCAGTCCGGAGCCGGGGGTTGCCTTGAAGCCGCCATAGCACCAGCCGGCGTTGAGATAGAGGCCTTCGATCGGCGTCTTATCGATGATCGGCGTGCCGTCCATCGACATGTCCATGATGCCGCCCCACTGGCGCAGCAGGCGCACGCGGCCGATCATCGGCATCAGCGCCATGCCGCCCTCGCAGACGTCCTCCACGACCGGCATGTTGCCGCGCTGGGCGTAGGAGTTGTAGCCGTCGAGATCGCCACCGAACACCAGCCCGCCCTTGTCGGACTGGCTGACATAGAAGTGACCGGCGCCGAAGGTGACGACACCGGGAAGAAGCGGCTTGATCGCTTCCGACACGAAAGCCTGCAGCACATGGCTTTCGATCGGCAAGCGCAGGCCCGCCATCGCGGCGACCCGCGAGGAGCTGCCGGCCACCGCCATGCCGACCTTGCCGGCACCGATCTTGCCACGCGAGGTCTCCACGCCGGTGACCTTGCCGTTCTGGTCGCGGATGAAGCCGGTCACCTCGCAATTCTGGATGATATCGACGCCGTATTTGTCGGCCGCATGGGCATAGCCCCACACCACGGCATCATGGCGCGCCGTGCCGGCGCGCGGCTGCCACAGCCCGCCCTGGATCGGGAAGCGGGCGTTATCGAAATTCAGGAACGGCATCATCTTGCGGACCTGCGCCTGGTCGAGCAGTTCCGCATCGATGCCGTTGATGCGCATAACGTTGCCGCGCCGGGCAAAGGCGTCGCGCTGGGCGTCGGAATGGTAGAGATTGACGATGCCGCGCTGGCTGACCATCGTGTTGTAGTTGAGGTCCTGCTCCATGCGCTCCCACAGCTTCATCGACAGCTCGTAGAAGCCGACATTGCCCGGAAGCATGTAGTTGGAACGGATGATCGTGGTGTTGCGGCCGGCATTGCCCGAACCGATCCAGCCCTTCTCCAGCACCGCCACGTTGCGGATGCCGAATCTGTGGGCGAGGAAATAGGCGGTAGCCAGCCCGTGGCCGCCGCCGCCTATGATGACTACGTCATAATGGCTCTTGGGGGCAGGGTCGCGCCATGTGCGCCCCCAATTGCGATGTCCCGAAAGGGCTGCCCTGGCGAGAGAGAAGATAGAGTATTTCATCGCATTCATGTTCCGCCACGCGGGCTTGCAGTTCCGGTTTAGAAGCGCACAAAACAGCGCGGCAGGTGTCCTTCACCTGCCCTGTCACGCTTCTTTGCCGCCTGTTCAGCAGTCCAGGGTGTGGTCCAGCTCCCATTGCGTGAGATGCGAGACGTAGGAGTTCCACTCCGCCGTCTTCATCTTGACGAAGCCGTTTACCAGTTCATCACCCAGTGTCGCCTTGAATTCCTTGTCACCGTCCAGGAGCCGCAGCGCATCGAGCAGGTTCAAGGGCAGCCTTGGCGCGTCCTTGATGGTGTGCCCGTCGGTGTACATGTTGATATCGCTGCGCGGACCCGGGTTAAGCTTTTCCTTCAAGCCTTTCAAGCCGGCAGCCAGAATGACGGCCTGCATCAGATAGGGGTTGGCCGCGCCATCGGGGAGCCGCAGTTCGAAACGGCCGGGCCCGGGCACGCGCACCATGTGGGTACGGTTGTTACCGGTCCAGGTCACGGCGTTGGGCGCCCAGGAGGAGCCGGAGACCGTGCGCGGCGCATTGATGCGCTTGTAGGAATTGACCGTCGGGCAGATGATCGCCGTCATGGTGGCGGCATATTTCATGATGCCGCCGAGGAAGTGCATGCCCTTCTCCGACAGGCCGTCGGCCGAACCGTCATCGGCGAAGACGTTGGTCTTGCCCGCGAGGTCCCACGCGGAGATATGCGCATGGCAGCCATTGCCGGTCAGGTTGGCAAACGGCTTGGGCATGAAGGTGGCGCGGAAGCCGTACTTCTCCGCCAGCGACTTGATCATGAATTTGAAGAAGGAATATTTGTCGGCGGTCACGAGGACGTCGTCATATTTCCAGTTCATCTCGAACTGGCCGTTGGCGTCTTCATGGTCGTTCTGATACGGCTCCCAGCCAAGATCGAGCATAGCATCGCTGGCTTCGCGGATGAGGTCGAAGCGCCGCATGAGGGCCTGCTGGTCGTAGCAGGGCTTCTTGGAATTATCATGCTCGTCGGACAAGGCCTTGCCGTCGAAGCTGACGAAGGAAAATTCCGGCTCGACGCCGGTCTTCACCCGGATGCCCTGCGCCGCCGCCTCTTCCACGAGGCGCTTGAGGGTGTTGCGCGGGGCCTGGTCGACGCTCTTGCCGTCCATCACGCAGTTGGATGCGACCCAGGCGACCTCCGGCTTCCACGGCAACTGGATGACCGAAGACGGATCCGGCACCGCCAGCATGTCGGAATCCGCCGGCGTCATGTCCATGCCGCCGGCAAAGCCCGCAAAACCCGCACCGTCCTTCTGCATATCCGCTATGGCGCGGGCCGGAACCAGCTTTGCGCGCTGGGATCCGAGAAGGTCGGTATAGGTGACCATAAAGTATTTTACATTTCGAACCTTGGCGAACTCGGCCAGGTCAAGAGTGGCCGCACTACCCACCTTGTTATCGAAATTCGTGCCCATCAATGCTCCTCCCAGCCGGCTGCTTGGCTGTTTTTACGTGTTTGATCCTCCCCCCGCCGAACCGCATTAAAAACCGGTCTTGCCGGGTATCCAATTGGTTCCTGCCAGCGGCACGCCCGCCATGGCAGACGACTCTATCGTCAGAGCGCATAGATCCTCCGGCTCCAGGTTGTGGAGGTGGTTTTTGCCACACGCGCGTGCAATCGTCTGTGCCTCCAGCGTCATGACTTTTAGATAGTTGGCCAATCGGCGGCCCGCAGCGATCGGATCGACGCGCTTCATCAACTCCGCATCCTGGGTGGTGATGCCCGCGGGATCCTTTCCTTCATGCCAGTCGTCATAAGCGCCGGCGGTGGTGCCGAGCTTCTGGTATTCGGTTTCCCAATGCGGATCGTTGTCGCCAAGCGCGATCAGCGCTGCCGTGCCGATCGACACCGCATCCGCGCCAAGCGCCAATGCCTTGGCGACGTCGGCGCCGTTACGGATACCGCCCGAGACGATCAGCTGGACCTCGCGATGCACGCCCAAGTCCTGCAGCGCCTGGACCGCGGGGCGGATACAGGCGAGCGTCGGCTGGCCGACATTCTCGATAAAGACTTCCTGGGTAGCGGCCGTACCGCCCTGCATGCCGTCGAGCACCACGACGTCGGCGCCCGCCTTCACCGCAAGCGCGGTGTCGTAATAGGGCCGCGCACCGCCGACCTTCACATAGATCGGCTTTTCCCAGTCGGTGATCTCACGCACTTCGAGGATCTTGATCTCGAGGTCGTCCGGGCCGGTCCAGTCGGGGTGACGGCAGGCGGAGCGTTGGTCGATGCCCTTGGGCAGCGTGCGCATTTCAGCCACGCGATCGGAGATCTTCTGGCCGAGCAGCATGCCGCCGCCACCGGGCTTGGCACCCTGTCCGACCACGATCTCGATCGCGTCGGCGCGGCGCAGGTCGCGCGGGTTCATGCCATAGCGCGAGGGCAGGACCTGGTAGACCAGGGTTTCCGAATGGCCGCGCTCTTCTTCCGTCATGCCGCCGTCACCGGTGGTGGTCGAGGTTCCCGACAGCGTGGCGCCACGGCCAAGCGCTTCCTTGGCGGGACCCGACAGCGAACCGAAACTCATGCCGGCGATGGTGATCGGGATCTTGAGTTCGATCGGCTTCTTGGCGTGGCGTGCTCCCAGCACCACGTTGGTTCCACATTTTTCGCGGTAGCCTTCGAGCGGATAACGCGAGATCGAAGCGCCCAGGAACAGGAGATCGTCGAAGTGCGGGACCCGGCGCTTGGCGCCGCTGCCGCGGATGTCATAGATGCCGGTCGCCGCAGCGCGGCGGATTTCCGACATCGTGTAGTCGTCGAATGTTGCTGACTTGCGCGGCGTGGTTGGCGGATTCTGGTATGTCATGCTGTGGCCTCAATACGCAGCGGCGTTGTCGATGTTGAAGTTGTAGAGGGTGCGGGCCGAGCCGTAACGCTTGAACTCCTCGGGCTTGACATCGGTGATGCCGGCCTTGTCGAGAAGGTCCTGAAGCTTGGCAACATGCTCCGGCCGCATTTCCTTTTCTATGCAGTCGGCGCCCAGGCTCTTGACGCTACCGCGCACGAAGATCCACGCCTCATAGATGGAGTCGCCGAGGGCATCACCGGCATCGCCCAGCACGACAAGCGTGCCCGACTGCGCCATGAAGGCCGACATGTGGCCGATATTGCCACGCACGACGATGTCGATGCCCTTCATCGAGATGCCGCAACGCGAGGCGGCATTGCCTTCGATGACCAGCAGGCCGCCACGTCCGGTGGCACCCGCATACTGGCTGGCGTCACCCTTTACGACAACCGTTCCGGACATCATGTTTTCAGCCACGCCAGGGCCTGCCGAACCATGCACGGTGACAGTGCCCTTGCTGTTCATGCCGGCGCAGTAGTAGCCGACGCTGCCGCGCACATCCACATTGAGCGGCGCATCTATGCCGGCCGCCACTGCATGGCTGCCCTTGGGGTTCTGGACTTCCCAGTCAACCTCGTTCGAGCCTTCCCTGACCTCGTGCAGCGCTTGATTGAGCTCTCGCAAGGTGGATTTCGAAAGGTCGAAGATCCGCTTGCTGGCGACCTTGTCCATTACGTCGACGACATCATGTTTCACGGCTCAATGCTCCCAGAAATATACGGTGGAGGGCTCCGGCTCCCAGACCCTGGCGCCGTCGATACCCGGCAGATTGGCCAATGCCCGATATTCCGAACCGAAGGCCACATACTGATCGGTCTCGGCCATCACCGCCGGCTTGCAGGCAATGGCATCGCGCACGACGCCGAAGCCGTTCTTGGTGCCGACGACAAAGGTGAAGAACCCGTCGAGGTCGTTCAGACTGGATTCCAGTGCCTCGCCGAGATCGGCGCCATGCGCGATCTTCGAGGAAAGATAGGCTGCCGCGACCTCGGTGTCGTTCTCGGTATCGAACTTCATGCCCTCGCGCTTGAGCTCGCGACGGACATTGTTGTGATTGGACAGCGAGCCATTGTGCACGAGGCACTGGTCCGGACCAGTCGAGAAGGGATGCGCGCCCATCGTCGTCACTGCCGACTCGGTCGCCATGCGGGTATGGCCGATGCCGTGCGTGCCGCTCATTCCGGAGATGCCGAAACGCTCGGCCACTTTCTCGGGCAACCCAACTTCCTTGTAGATCTCCACGGCATCGCCCATGCCCATCACGCGAGCGTCGGGGCGCAGCTCCGGCAGCGCGCTGCGCACCGCCTCAAGCTTGCCAGCCGGCACTTCCAGCACTGCATGGGTCGAACGGACAGTCATCTTGACCGGCGCGCCGATCCGCTCGGAAAGCTCCGCGTCAAGACCTGCAAAATCCTGCGACGGCGATGGCGACTGGATCGTCACCTTGCCCTTGCCATCGCTGGTGGCGCCGTAGATGGCGATTCCCGCGCTGTCGGGCCCGCGATCGGTCAGCGAGACCAGCATTTCCGATAGCATCGCGCCGAGCTGAGGCTCCAGCGCCTTATCCTTCAGAAACAGTCCAACAATGCCACACATGGCTTCCCACCTCATCAGAGAAATTCGTGTGATTATGGCTAGCAGTTTTGAGAGCAGAATTCAACTACTATGAATTTTTTTTTCATCTAGGAAAAGTCGGCACGAGTCCGGATTTTCGCCCTCGCCTCACTCTTTTCCTGCGGCGGCCAGTCGGGTAAATGAAGAAGTCCTGCAGCTATCCTCGTGCAAATGGGAAGGCGGCTAGAGGAAATTGGCGCCGGCCTGACCTTACCGTCGCTTATGTGCTCGCATGCGAGCACGCAAAGCAGGCGAAAAGCCCGGCGCACCACGGTTGGTGGTGATTGGTTTTGCAGCAAACGCAACCCATAATTTTCTAGAAATTTTGCCTCATAATGAAATTTTTTGCATATGAGTATTGCACGTTCGAAAATTTGAGTCAGTATGGATGACAATCCAATGGCGGCACGAGCCTGCCATCGCGCCTGAAACATATGATTTCGAATGGGAGTAAGGATCAGATGACGGCAACCTGGAGATTCTCGACTTTGGCAGACCGCCATCGCGCGCTCGGTTCCAACCTGGAAGACTGGAGCGGGATGGGAACAGCCTGGACCTACGACAAGGATTGGGACGAGGAATACGTCGCCATCCGCACCAAGGCCGGCATCATGGATGTGTCGGGCCTGAAGAAGGTCCATATCAACGGCCCGCATGCTTCCCATGTCATCGACCTGGCCACCACCCGCGACGTCGAGAAGATCTATCCTGGCAAGTCCGTCTATGCCTGCATGCTCAATGATGCCGGCAAGTTCACCGATGACTGCGTGATCTACCGCATCGCCCCCAATTCATGGATGGTGGTGCATGGTTCGGGCACCGGCCATGAGGAACTGACGCGCGCTGCCATGGGCCGCGATGTCTCGATCCGTTTCGACGACAACCTGCACGACCTGTCGCTGCAGGGACCGGTAGCCGTCGACTATCTGGCCAAGCACGTTCCCGGCATCCGCGACCTCAACTATTTCCATCACATGCAAACCCGCCTGTTCGGCCTGCCGGTGATGATCTCGCGCACCGGCTACACCGGCGAGCGCGGCTATGAAATCTTCTGCCGCGGCCAAGACGCGCCCCAGATCTGGGATACGATCGTGGAGGAAGGCAAGGAGATGGGCATCATCCCCACCCGCTTCACCACGCTCGACATGCTGCGCGTGGAAAGCTACCTGCTGTTCTACCCCTACGACAATTCGCAGAAATACCCCTTCGAGAACGAAGGCCCCGGCGACACGCTGTGGGAACTCGGCCTCGATTTCACGGTCAGCCCCGGCAAGACCGGCTTCCGCGGCGCGGAGGAACATTATCGCCTCAAGGGCAAGGAGCGCTTCAAGATCTTCGGCGTTCTGCTGGAAGGCGACAAGCCCGCCGACGAAGGCGCTCCGATCTACCGCGAGGGCAAGAAGGTCGGCGTCGTCACCTGCGCCATGTATTCGCCGCTCGTCAAGAAATCGATGGGCATCGCCCGCCTCGACGTCGACTGCGCCGTCCAGGGCACGCCGCTCGAGATCCACAATGAGAGCGGCACAGTGAAGGCAACCGCGCACACGCTGCCCTTCGACGACCCGAAGAAGCTGAAGCGGACGGCAAAGGGCTGAGACGACAATGTCCGCAGCCTCGATGATAAGCCGACCGGTCTATGGCACGCTGTCACCGCAGGCCGGGAAGCACCATCTCCTCGTCGCCGACGCCGAAGGCGCGGCGGCGATCCTCGACCTTGCCAAGAGCGCACCGGCGGATTTCTTCGCCAAGGCCCACATCATGTATATTCCGGGCGAATCCGGCCCCGAATACATCGATGCGCTCAAGGCGCTGAACCCCGGGCGGTTCTACGAGGGCCCTTCCCTCGCCGCTGCGCTGCCGCGATTGCAGCAGACGCTCGACGCCGCACATATGGGAACGCGCCTCTATATAGCAGGCACGGAAGGCCTGATCGGGCAGGTCATGCAGGTGGCAGCCGATGCCGGCATCGACCACGCTTCCATCCAGACCGAGCATCGCGGCTCGATGGCACGCCGTGTTCAATGCGTCCACTGCAAGGGCATCACCGAGAACGTGACAACGCAGCCGGTGAAATGTTCGCATTGTGGCCTGCTTTTGCTGGTACGCGACCATTATTCACGCCGCTATGCCGCCTTCCAGGGCGTCTGCATCAATGCGGAGGACCCCACCGATATTCCTCCAACAGAGGAGATTTTCCGTTGAGGGCCGGATCAAACAGGATCGATGTCACCGTTACCGATGTCGTCGTCGTCAACGAACTGGTGAAACGCTTCCACTTCGAGCGCACGCACGGAGGCATCCTGCCGACATTTTCGGGCGGCGCGCATGTGGTGGTGGAAATGCGCGATGAGGGCAAGACTCGTCTCAACCCCTATTCGCTGATGAGTTCGCCACTCGACACACGCGAATACACCATCAGCGTGCGCCGTGACGATGCCGGCCGCGGCGGCTCGCTGTTCATGCACAACCATGTCGCGCGCGGCCAGCGCATGGTCATCAGCAATCCGGTCAACCTGTTCTCGCTCGACCTGCGTGCCAAGAAGCACCTGATGATCGCCGGCGGCATCGGCATCACCCCCTTCATGGCACAGACGGCCCAGCTTGCCGGCCGCAGCGGAAATTTCGAACTCCATTACGCCTGCCGCAACGACGCGCTCGCCACCTATGCCGACGTGCTGATGGCGCGTCACGGCCAGCGCGTGCATCTCTATCGCGACGACAATGGCGAAAAGCTCGATCTCGAAAAGCTGCTGTCGACACAGCCGCTGGGAACGCACCTTTACGTCTGCGGCCCGGCCGGGATGATCAAATGGGTTCGCGCCACCGCCGCCGAAGCTGGCTGGCCGGACGAGACCGTGCATTTCGAGCACTTCGCCGCCCCGCAGCCCGGAAAGCCCTTCGACGTGCGGCTCGCCGTCAGCGGCGTTGATATCCGGGTCGGCGAGCATGAGAGCCTGCTCGAGGCGATCGAGGCGGCCGGCCTCAACCCGCCCTATCTGTGCCGCGGCGGAGTGTGCGGCCAATGCGAGACCAATGTGATTTCCCACGATGGCAAGTTCCTGCACAACGACCATTGGCTGAGCGAGGAAGATCACCGCTCCGGCTGCAAGATCATGCCATGCGTGTCGCGCTTCGAAGGCAAGTTGCTGACCCTCGAGCGCTAGACGATGCCCGCGCCTGTTCCACCCACGGCGGCTGGACCATGCGCGATTGAACAAGTCGGGGCCTGATCGGGGACAAGCCGTTTCACCTTCGCCGATCGTGCTCCGGGGTCGAGGAAAGGGGCCAGCCTTCAGGGCCGGCGCCTGAACACGTAGACGGAGCGGGCGCACTGGATGCGGCCCGTTCCAGGCGAGGAGGAGCCGATGGGAATCAATTTCAGGCAGGAAACGTTTCGCGACGATTTTTCGTTCAAGAACAGTCCGGAGCAGGTCCGGCGGTTTCCATTTCCCTTCCATGAAGACGGCTACATGTATTCGGTGAATATCGAACCGCATGTGCCCAGCGCCAAGAATACGGTGTTCGAGCATCTGTTCGATGTCGACGAGCATTACATCTCGGAAATGCACGATCGCGCGCTGGTGCTGGCCGAGGACCCGCTGCGCTGCCAGTCGCTGCCGCATATGACGCTGGCGGGCTGGGATACGCTCGAACTGCTGATGACCGAGAAGGCCAAGAGCTATCCCGAGCATTTCTCGCTGACGCGCGACGGCGACAGGTGGCACTGGGTCAACCGGCCGCTCGGCATCGACGACCACTTCACCTTCGGCGACACCTCCACCCTGCCCTACCACCCGCTGGAATACATCACCCGCCAGAGCCAGGGCGACTTTGCCGTGCTCGACCAGCGCGACGGCAATCTGTGGATGGATGCCGGCATCGTCACCACCCAGGCCGACTGGTCGCTGGACTTCGACATCGGCATGAATTTCTTCGAGTGGCATGCGCCGGTGCCGCTCGCCCACGAGATGGGCGTCTTCAACCGGGCGCTGAAGTTCCTCATGGCAATGCAGCAGGGCCAGCCGGCCCGCCGCCTCAACTGGACCATGACCATCAATCCGCGGCTCGACACCAGCCCCGAGAACTATCACAAATGGGGCACGGACCGCACGACGGTGACGCCGCAGAATGTGGGCGACAAGGTGCATCTGCGCGTGGAAGTGCAGATGTTCTTCCGCCTGCCGCGCTCCAACGCGCTGCTGTTTCCGATCCGCTGCTATCTGCTCAAGATGGACGAACTGGTGACATCGCCGAAATGGGCACGCCGCTTCCATCGCGTGCTGCGCGACCTGCCGCAGGAACTGGCGGAATACAAGGGTCTCGTGCGCTATCGGCCGACCGTGGTCGAATGGCTGTCGAAATATGACGACGGCGCCCCGACCTCGCCAGGCTTCGGCCCGGACTGATCCGGCCCTGCCGGCGAAAAGAGCACCGAACCGGAAAGTGGAATCCGGTGCTCAAACAAAGCCATGCATCCACTGGGACGGTTCAGACTCAGAAGGAACGCCCCTCATCCGCCTGCCGGCACCTTCTCCCCGTAGACGGGGCGAAGGAGGATGGCCGCAACGCCTCCGCTCCCTCTCCTCGCTTGTGGCGAGGGGGTAAGGTTGGGGCTGTTTCCGTTAAAACCGAACCAACCCTGGAATGCACGGGGATTTAAAGCCGCTCCAGCACATCGAGCGCCGCCGACACGCGTTGGCGGTCGGTAGGTGAGAGCGGCAGCATCGGCCGCGGCGGGGCTGCCATGCTGACCTCAAGGAGGTTTGCGGCCGCATAGACGACCCGGTAGCTGCTCAACTCCCGGAATAAAGACCAAAGCGGCTCGAAATAGCCGTCGATGCGTTGCGTTTCGGCCGTATCGCCTGCCTGCGCCGCCCGCATAAGCTTCAGCGCCGGCTGCGGCAGCAGGCCGGCAACGACGCTGTACCAGGC
>JBARWP010000672.1:0-2124 GCA_049646905.1 Pseudaminobacter sp.
GGTTATGCCGTCGTGCGAAATCACGGGACGAACGCCCCGGCAGACGGCACCGCTGTGTTTGACGAAATTGACGCCGTCCCAAACTTTGTGGTCGGTCGTCAGATCCTGAATTTTGACCTCACCCCGGTCGGTCAGGACAAGCGTGTCACGAAGGAGGCAATCCTGCTTGCCTTGAGCCGAACGCAGGCCGCGCCCGATAATCTGGACGTAGAGCATTTCCGACTTGGTCGGCCGTGCCAGGATCAGACAGCGCACGTCCCAATCAACGCCGGTGGTGAGCACGCCGACGTTGACGACGACGCGCAGGTCACCGCGTTCGAATGCCGCGCGCACATTGTCGCGTTCGTCCTTTTCGGTATTGCCGTCGACATACCCGACAGGGACGCCCGCCTGCCGGAAATCCCGCTCCAGACTGCGGGCATGGGCGCGGTTGACCGCGAAACACAGCGTCGGCCGGTTCTCGCCCAGCTTCAGCCACGTCGACACCACGTCGGCGGTGAGCTTCGGCTTGTCCATCGCTTCCGCCAACTCATCTTCGGCGTAGTCTCCCGCAACGGTGCGGACCCCTGTCAGGTCGGGATGGCTCGGCGCGAACACACGGAACGGCGATAGATACCCTTCACGGATCAACTGCTGCGTCGTCGCGCCAATGATCAGATCATCGTAGTGCTTGCCCAGCCCTTTGGTCCACGGTGTTGCCGATAGCCCGATGAAGGGCAGTTTGGGGCAGAGCCTCATCCATTCGAACACCCGACGCTGAACACGATGCGCCTCGTCGACGATTACCAGATCAGCTTTTGGGAAAGCACGGCGCGCCAATGTCTGTGCGCTGGCAACCTGGACTGGGCGAGTTGGATCAGTTTCTGGATGGTTGGCCTGGATGACGCCGATCTCCAGAATGCCCTCCCTCCGGAACGCCTTGATCGTTTGTTCGATCAGTTCCAGCGCGGGCACGACGAACACAACGTGCTTGCCCTTGGCCAGAGCCCGCTTGATGATCGCGGCGGCGGTCTTGGTCTTCCCGGCGCCGGTCGCCATCATCAGGACCGGACGGCGGCGCCCCTCGGCCATTGATCGCCAGATCAGGTCGATGGCTGTCTGCTGGTGAGGCCAGAGGTTCATGCCGCACCTCGCGGCATGAGCGGGATCACGTTGGGGGGGTAGGTGGCCCGGTCAACCGGGGTGCCCTCACCCTCAGTGCTACTTCCTTCAACGTAGGTGCTGACCCTTACCTGATAGGGTTCTTCTTTGTCACCTGTGTTATATGGCCCGGAACCCGGTTCCGGTTGCAGAGGAATTTGGTTCCGGTTGGAACGTTTGGTGCAACCGGAATTTGGTTCCGGTTGGAACTTCGGTTTCAGCGCCTTTCGGATTGCTTGGACCGTCGCTTTCGACACGTCGAAATTGCGTCCGATTGATAAGATGACCAGATCGCTGGTGCGACCAAAGCGACCTCGGCTTCGCTCATGTCGCGATATGATTTCTAGCTGATCCAAGACAACCAGCGCTGACCTGACGGCTCTGTCTGTCAGTCCCACTTCCTGCGCAATTTCAGATTGGGGCGCGCGGCACTCGGCCGTCCCTTTGTCTGCCTTGAAGGCGAGAGCTTTAAGGACAGCGGTTAGCGTAAGGTCGGCGATGCGCTGGCGGCCCGCCCATTCATTTGCTTCCTTGCTCATGCCGATGCGGCCTCCCGCACCTGCTCGAACACGCGCTCCAGGTGGGCGAGCTTCTGGCACATGGCGGCCCGCTTAGCCGGTGGGCAAATACTGGTTATGTCGGCCGCCGTCAGGTCGGCCAGCAGCAGGATCGCGGCCCGCATCTCCTCGTACGTTGGTTTTGCGCCGGGCTGGCTTTGAGCAGCGATGCCGCTCTGTCGTATCGGCTTTGGCTTCGGCGCCGGCGGGCGATTGGCGGCGGCGAGGTCGCGCTTGGCTGCTTGAGCCTGTTCGCTCGGCGGAAGCTTCTTGAGCTTGTCGAGATAGGTGCCCGTGTCGAGCTTGGTCCCGCGCACCATCGCGAGCACTTCGGGGATGACCTTCTCGCCGCGCTCCGCGTCACGCTGGACTGCGCGTTCCGATCTGCCCGTTGCGGCGGCGGTATCAACGGTGAAGCGGTCTATGG
>JBARWP010000673.1:0-8206 GCA_049646905.1 Pseudaminobacter sp.
TGGCGGCTATCTTGCCGCCCGGCTGCTCGGCAACGCCCCCGTCGAAGCGGCAAAACGCGCGCATCGCGTGGCCGCGGCGGTGGTCCAGACACGCGGCGCGCTGGCCCCTTCGAAATCCTGCGGCTGGCATTCGACCGCTGAGGATGCGCTTTCAACAAATCTGACCCAGGAGGACTGCGTGAAGCCCCTCTACGAAAAGGTCGACCTGCCTGTTTCATCGATCCGGCGCTATCTCGAACCCGGCCCCATCGTGCTGGTGTCGTCGGCTCATGGGGAGAAGCGAAATGTCATGACCATGGGCTGGCACACCGTCATCGAGTTCTCCCCCTCACTGATCGGCTGCGTGATTTCGAACAACAATCACAGTTTCGGCATGGTCCGCGACAGCGGCGAATGCGTGGTCAACATCCCCACCAGCACGCTTGCCGAGGAGATCGTGGGCATCGGCAAATGCTCGGGCGCGTGGATCGACAAGTTCGAGACCTTCAAGCTGACCACCGAGTCGGCGCATCTGGTCAAGGCGCCCCTCATCCGCGAATGCTTTGCCAATCTGGAATGCAGGCTGGTCGATGACAGCCTCGTGGAAAAATACAGCTTCTTCGTCTTCGAGGTGGTGAAGGCCCACGTCGCCACAGCCCCCAAATATCCCGAGACGCTTCACTATATGGGCGACGGCACTTTCATGGTGTCGGGCAAGATCATCGAGCAGCATCCGAGGTTCAAGCCGGGCGTCTTCTGGCGGCGGGTCCTGAACGCCTTGCGGCCGGCCCGCGCCTGATCTCTCAAGACAGACGGAACCGGTATTCCGTGACCTGACGATAGGTTTCGCCCGGCCTCAGGATCGCCTGCGGAAAACAAGGCTGGTTGGGAGAATCCGGCCAGACCTGCGGCTCGAGGCAGAAGCCGGAAAAGGCACGATATCGGCGCCCTCCCAGGCCGGGCGCATCCGGCGCCACATGCTGGCCGATGTAGAGCTGAAGGCCGGGCTCGGTCGTCCAGACCTCCATTTCGACGCCGGATGCCACGCCCTTGGCCCAGGCTGCCTGCCGCAACTGCCCTCGCCCGGCAGCGAGACAAAAATTGTGGTCGTAGGAGAACTGCTGGCCATCGGTCGCCATACGCAGCTTGCGGGCCTGCCGGAAATCGAGAAGCGTCCCCTTAACGGGCTGGACAGCGCCGATGGGAATGAGCGCTTCGTCCACCGGAAGATAGGCATCAGCGGCGATCGTCAATTGGTGATCGATGATGTCGCCACTGCCGCCATCATCGAGATTGAAATAGGAATGATGCGCGAGATTGCATAGCGTCGGCGCATCGCAGACAGCCGTCAGTTCCAGCGACAATGTGGCCGGCGCGCGCAGCCTGTAGGTGCATTGCAGATCGAGCGTGCCGGGAAAGCCCATGGTTCCATCGGGGTCGCGCAGGGCGAGCGTGACGAAATCTGCACCATGATCGGCAACCTGCCAAAGCCGGCGGGAAAACCCGCCCGAACCGCCATGCAAGCCGTGCGTTCCGGGATGATCCGGATCGATGCGGTAAGACTTGCCGTCGAGTGCAAAACGCCCGTCGCGAATGCGGTTGGCAGAACGCCCGACAATAGCGCCGAAATAGGCGGTGTCGGAAAAATAGGCCCCGCAATGTTCGAAGCCCAGGACCAGCGGCGCATCATGGCCACTCAGGCGCAAATCCTGCACCACCGCGCCCCAACTCAAGACCTTTGCCGAAAGACCGCCGGCGGCGATGGAAAACCGCCGGACGTCCTGTCCGTGGAAAGAGCCGAAGATTTCGCTATCCGCCATCTCCGGCCCCTTCCATCAGGCCGTCAGATCAGAGACCAAGTCCCCCGATGCAGACATATTTGGTGTCGAGATAGTCATCGATGCCCTGATGACCGCCCTCGCGGCCGAGGCCGGATTCCTTCACCCCGCCGAACGGCGCCTCGGGCGTGGTGATGATGCCCTCGTTGACGCCGACCATGCCGTATTTCAGCCCTTCCATCACGCGGAAGGCGCGGCCGAGATCGCCGGTGTAGAAATAGCAGGCAAGGCCGAATTCGGTGTCGTTGGCAAGTGCGACCGCGTCTTCTTCCTTCTCGAACTTGAACACCGGGGCCAGCGGGCCGAAGATCTCGTCCTTCATGAACTTCATCTCGGTGGTGGCGCCAGCGATCACGGTCGGCTCGAAGAAAGAGCCGCCGAGTTCATGGCGCTTGCCGCCCGAAACCACTTTGCCGCCCTTGACGACGGCATCCTCGATGAAT
Source organism: Pseudaminobacter sp. (assembly GCA_049646905.1). Lineage (GTDB taxonomy): Bacteria > Pseudomonadota > Alphaproteobacteria > Rhizobiales > Rhizobiaceae > Pseudaminobacter. Next base: position 2,261 of record JBARWP010000673.1, read on the forward strand.
TCCTCGACCTTCTCGACCGCCTTGACGTCGATCAGCGGTCCCTGCTGCACGCCTTCCTCCAGGCCGGAACCGACCTTGAGCTTCTTCGAGGCTGCCGCCAGCTTTTCCACGAAGGCGTCATGGATGCCCGCCTGCACGAAGAAGCGGTTGGTGCACACGCAGGTCTGGCCGGAATTGCGGTACTTGGCGGCAATCGCGCCCTCCACTGCCCGGTCGAGATCGGCATCGTCGAACACCAGGAACGGTGCGTTGCCGCCGAGTTCCATCGACACCTTCTTGACCGTGGAGGCTGACTTTTCGATCAACAGCTTGCCGACCTCGGTCGAGCCGGTGAAGGTGATCTTCTTGACCAGCGGATTGGCGCAGATCTCGTCGCCGATCTCACCGGCCGAACCGGTCACGATATTGACCACGCCCTTGGGGATGCCGACCTCCTCGCACAGCGCGCCCCAGGCAAGGCCCGAATATGGCGTCTGCGAGGCGGGCTTGACCACGGCGGTACAGCCGGCGGCAATAGCCGGGCCGATCTTGCGCGACAGCATCGAGGAGGGGAAGTTCCACGGGGTGATGGCGGCGATCACGCCGACCGGCTCGCGCGTCACCAGTACGCGGCGATCAGCCCAGGGCGACGGAACCACATCGCCATAGGCACGGCGTGCCTCTTCGGCAAACCACAGCACATAGGCGGCCGATGAGGCGACCTCGCCGCGCGATTCCGTCAGCGACTTGCCCTGCTCCAGGGTGAGCAATTCGGCCAGCGCGTCCTGATTGTCCATGATCGCGTCATGCAGCTTGCGCAGCAGCTTGGAACGCTCCAGCGCCGAGGTCTTGCGGAAGGTCTGGAAGGCCGCATGGGCAGCCTCGATGGCGCGCCGCGTCTCGGCGGTGCCGGCGCGCGGGACAGTGCCAAGCTTCAGCCCGGTGGCAGGATTGATCACGTCGATCGTCTTGCCGGAATCGGCCTGCACCCATTCGCCGTCGATCAGATTTGCCTGGCGCATGAAATGGCTGGTCTTCTGAAGCATCATCTTGCCTTTCCCGCAGCGGCACGCGCTGGATTCTTGAAAGTTTTTGAAATGGTACGGCTGTCTTTTCGACCTTTTCGCCGGTCTACTCGAAAATATAGGCCTTCCCACCAACCGCGCCACCTCTTACTCCACCAGCGGCCAGGGGATCAATCGTCTTCCGCCCACCTCCCTGTGGTCCAGACCCGATGACCGTATCGAGCGGTTCTAGCCGAACACCGACTGGGCGACCGTCAACCAGAATGCCGTCGTGACGACGGCACAGACGGTCGCGATGGTCAGTTGGGTCGAGGCCAACGCCTGGCCGGTGCCGAACTGGGTGGCGATGAGATAGGAATTGACACCGGAAGGCATTGCGGCCGCCGCAACCACGACCTTGGCGGAAAGCGGCGGCAGCCCGAACAGCCACGCCGCAACGAGAGCGACGGCAGGCATCAGCAACAGCTTGATGGCCGACAGCGTCAATGCGGAACGCAGGTTTCCCGACAAGCCGAAACCGACCAGTTCCAGCCCTATCGCAAACAGCGCAACGGGACCGGCCACATCCGCCAACGCATCGACCAGCCGCTGGAGAAGCTGCGGCAGCGGCACTCCGGTCACGCGCCACAGGAGCCCGGCCAATATGCCGATGATAAGCGGGTTGGTGAAAAGCTGGCGCAAGAAGGTGCTCACAGCCAGCCATAGGCGCGGCGAGGCATCTCCACCCTTGCGGAATACCTCGAACATGATGATCGAGGAGGCAAGCATGATCGGCAGGTGGACCGACACGACCAGCGAGAGGATCTCGAAACCCTGCTTGCCGAAGACCCCGAGCATGAAGGGCAAGCCGAGCAAGACGAGGTTGGAGAAGGCACTTGCCACGCCGCCGACCACACCTGTCTGCGGCTCGCGGCCCAGCACCCGGGTCGTGACCAGATGACCGCAGCTCCAGGCAACCGCCACCGCGGTAAAATAGCTCGCCCACAGCGCCCATGGCGCCGCGCCGTGGAAATCGGCGTCAACCATGGTCCGGAACAGCAACAGCGGCAAGGCAACGCCGACCGCGAACTGCGACAGCGCCGCACCCGCCTGCGCCTTCAGATAGCCGGTCAGGCCCGCGCCATAGCCCAGTGCGACAAGTCCAAAGATGACGACAACCGTTCCGGCGAGCGATGACATGGCACGGTGATAGGCGCGCGCCGGTGAAGGCGCAAGCGGGACGGCTCCGCTAACAGGATGAAATTGCAGAAAGAATTATGGATTGGCTACCGGCGAGGAACTCATACCGCAAGCGACGGACGATGCGTTGCCTTTGACCGACGCCGCGCATCCCTATATCTGCGGAATATGCAAGGATGGACAATGCTTCGATTCGCCTTGATCTTCACGCTCCTGCTCGGCCTCTCGCCGGCCCAAGCAACGGAAGCCGGCTGGGCGCTGCTGCGAGAGGGCGGCCATGTGGTGTTGTTGCGCCACGCGATAACGCCCGGAAGCGGCGAGCCGGCCAATTTCGACATCGAGAAGTGCCCGACGCAGCGCAATCTGTCGGATCGCGGCCGGCAGCAGGCGCGCAAGATGAGCGCGCTTTTCCTGGCGCGCTCGGATGCCACCGAGCGCGTATTGTCCAGCCGCTATTGCAACAGCCTCGACACGGCGCGCATCATTTTCGGCGACCGGATCGTGGAGCCGTTTGCGCCGCTCGACCGGCTGTCCAATGACGAGGAAGCCGCGAAAGCGCAGAACGAGGCGGTGATGGAGCAGATCCGTTCCTACAGCGGTTCGGGCAACTTCGTCCTGGTCACGCATCTGGAAAACATCGTTGCCCTGACCGGCGGCCCCGCACGCGAAGGCGAGGCGGTGATCGTGCGGCCGGAAGGCGAAGGCCTTCATATTCTTGGCCGTATTGTGTTCAATTAGACCGACCGCCCGGGTTTGCAGGGCCGATTTGGCCTTTTCCTGCCGGGAAAAACCGATTAGAGAGCCGAACAACAGCGCGGATACGATCCGCCCCGATTTTGAAGGAAGAACCGTGTCAACGACATTCGAGAAAGTTGCCAAGATCATCGCCGACACGAGCGAGATCGACATCGACACAATCACGCCGGAGAGCCACACGATCGACGATCTGGGCATCGACAGCCTCGATTTCCTCGACATCGTATTTGCGATCGACAAGGAATTCGGCATCAAGGTGCCGCTGGAGAAGTGGACGCAGGACGTCAACGACGGCAAGGCCTCGACCGACGATTACTTTCTGATGAAGAATCTCTGCACTAAGATCGACGGTCTCGTCGCCGCCAAGGCTGCCGCCTGACCCCTTGACGGGAGCAGGCTGCCTGACCGACAACACCGCCCATGAGCGCCCATGACGTCGTCATCACCGGCATCGGCCTTGTCTCGTCCCTGGGCGAAGGCACCGATGCGCATTGGCAGAAACTGACCGCTGCCGACGCGGCCCCGAATGTGGATGCGACGCGCTATCCGCCCTATTCCATCCATCCTCTGCCTGAGATCGATTGGAGCCTGCAGATCGCTAAGCGCGGCGACCAGCGCCAGATGGAAACCTGGCAGCGGCTTGGCACCTATACGGCCGGGCTTGCGCTGGACGACGCCGGCATCAAGGGCGACGAAGCGCTATGCTCGACCATGGACATGGTGGTGGCGGCAGGCGGCGGTGAGCGCGACGAGACAGTGGACAACGCCATTCTCGCGGCTTCCGAAAGCCGCAACGATCGCGAAATCCTGCTCAATGAAAAGCTGACCACGGAACTGCGGCCCACGCTGTTCCTGGCGCAACTGTCCAACCTGCTCGCCGGCAACATCTCCATCGTGCACAAGGTGACCGGCTCCTCACGCACCTTCATGGGCGAGGAAGGCGCAGGCGTCTCGGCCGTCGAGACGGCGGCAGCCCGCATCCGCTCCGGTCAATCCACGCATATGCTGGTGGGTGGCGCCTTCCAGACCCAGCACCCCGACATGCTGCTAGGTTATGAGCTCGGCGGCTATCTTCATCGCGGCCCGTGGAAACCGGTCTGGCAGCGAGACGGCACGGAAGGCGGCGGCGTGGTCAGCGGTTCGGGCGCGGCCTTCCTGGTGCTTGAATCACGCGAACACGCACAAGCGCGCGGCCGCCACATCTATGCCCAACTCGGCCCGGTGATTTCCGGCCGCGCCAGGCGTTCGAAGGAAAATCTGGCCACGGCGATCGGCGGCCTCATCGAAAAGACCGCCCTGCCCGACGGCCGCCTGCTCGCAATCTCCGGAGCCTCCGGCGCGCATGCCGCGACGGCGGCGGAAAAATCCGCGCTGGAGAAGCATGAACACATCGCGGCGCGCGGCTTTGCCACGCTGACCGGCCATATGAAGGAAGCGCAATTTCCGTTTGCCGTGGCCCTGGCCGCGCTGGCCTTGGACCGCAAGGCCGGCTATCCGGTGTTCGATGCGCAGACGGAACGGCCATTTGAGGGAATTCCGCATTCGGTGCTGGCGACGGCCATCGGCTATCACTATTTCGAGGGCATGGCGCTGGTCAGCGCGCCCGTTTGAACCTGCCGGGATAAAGACATGGCAAATTATCACGACCATCTCGGCAGGCCGCTCGTGGCGGTTACCGGGATCGGTGTCGTCACTTCGCTCGGCGTCGGCAAGGCGGACAATTGGGCCGCCCTGACCTCCGGCCGCTCGGGCATCCATCCCATCACCCGCTTTCCGGTCGATCACCTGAACACGCGCATCGCCGGCACGGTCGATTTCCTGTCGTCGAGCGACAAGGGCGCCAGCGCACTGACCTTCGAACTGGCCGAAAAGGCCGGCCGCGAGGCGATCGTCGAATCCGGTTTCGATGCCGAAGACTTCGGCGGGCCGCTGTTTCTCGCCTCACCTCCGGTGGAACTGGACTGGCGCGAGCGCTTCTCGCTCTACAATGCCGGCAAGGAAGGCAGCGCCTCCGAACGCCTGTTGGCCGTTGCCCGCAACCTCGAAACGCTCGATATCTTCGAGACCTCGCAATTCGGATCGATTGCCGCACGCCTTGCGGATGAATTCGGCACGCGCGGCCTGCCGATCACCCTCTCGACGGCCTGCGCATCGGGCGCGACCGCCATCCAGCTCGGTGTCGAAGCGATCCGCCGCGGCGAGTGCGACCGGGCACTGTCGATCGGCGCCGATGGCTCGGCCACCGCAGAGGCGCTGATCCGTTTCTCTTTGCTGTCTGCCCTGTCGACCCAGAACGATACCCCTGAAAAGGCGTCCAAGCCGTTCTCCAAGGATCGCGACGGCTTCGTGCTCGCCGAGGGCTCGGCCGCCCTGGTGCTGGAGTCGCTGGAAGCCGCCATGGCGCGCGGCGCAACCGTCCTGGGCATAATGCGCGGCTGCGGCGAAAAGGCCGACGATTTCCACCGCACCCGTTCCAAGCCGGACGGCTCGCCGGCAATCGGTGCGGTGAAGGCTGCATTGGCCGACGCCGGCCTCGGCGAAGATGGCATCGATTACGTCAACGCGCACGGCACCTCGACGCCGGAAAACGACAAGATGGAGCATCTGTCGCTCTCGACGGTGTTCGGCGAGCATATCCGCTCCATGCCGGTTTCCTCCAATAAGTCGATGATCGGCCACACGCTGTCGGCCGCAGGCGCCATCGAAGCGGCCTTTTCGCTGATGACAATGCGCGAGGGCGTCATCCCGCCGACCATCAACTACGACAACCCCGACCCGGCGATAGAACTGGATGTCGTGCCGAATAAAAAGCGCGAGGCCGATGTTTCGACTGTGCTCTCCAATTCCTTCGGCTTCGGCGGCCAGAACACCTGCCTTGTCATGGCGCGAGAACCGGTCTAAGCCGCAGGCAATTGCAACAAATTGCCGGATGAACCTAGGCTTGCACCTTACGTTGCCCCCCTCTGACCTCTCAGAGCGAAGGATTTCTTGATGCGCGCATTGCAAC
>JBARWP010000674.1:0-2168 GCA_049646905.1 Pseudaminobacter sp.
GCGTCATGCTGCGGTTCGCGCGCCGCAGGCGTGCCCCGCTGCCCGCCTCCGCCGCCGACACCCTGCCACGCCATATCCTGCAGCGCGGCGATGCGGTTTTCGGTATTCGGATGGGTAGAGAACAGATTGTCCATGCGCTCGCCGGAAAGCGGGTTGATGATGAAGAGATGCGCGGTGGCCGGATTGCGCTCCGCATCGGGGTTGTGGATGCGTTGTGCGCTTCGCGCGATCTTGTCAAGGGCGGAGGCCAGCCACAGCGGATTGCCGCAGATTTCAGCGCCGCGCCGGTCGGCCGAATATTCGCGCGTGCGGCTGATCGCCATCTGCACCAGCATGGCCGCAAAGGGCGCCACTATCATCGCCACCAGCACGCCGACGATGCCGAGCGGGTTGTTGTTGTCGCGGTTGCCGCCGAAGAACAGCGCGAAATTGCCGAGCATGGAAATCGCACCGGCCAGCGTGGCGGTGATCGTCATGGTCAGCGTATCGCGGTTCTGCACATGCGCCAGCTCATGCGCCATCACCGCTGCGACTTCCTCATAGGACAGCCGGTCGAGCAGGCCCGTGGTGGCTGCGACAGCCGCATTTTGCGGGTTGCGCCCGGTCGCGAAAGCGTTCGGCTGCGGATTCTGGATGAGATAGACCTTCGGCATCGGCAGGCCGGCGCGCTTGGCCAGGTCGCGCACGATCCCGTAATATTCGGGCGCGTTACGCTCGTCGACCTCGACGGCATGATGCATCCGCAGCACCATCTTGTCGGCGTTCCAGTAGCTGAACAGGTTCATGCCGGCAGCGATCAGGAATGCGATCGTCATGCCGCCCGAGCCGCCGATCAGATAGCCGACGCCCATGAACAGCGCCGTCATGGCGGCCAGAAGCATCGCAGTGCGAATGGTGTTCATCGTCCACTCCGTAAGGCCGGCGAAGCGAGGGCTCGATCCGCACGGCGGGTTTCGCTATATGATGGGTAGCAACTCGCCCGGTTTCAATCAGTTGCCCGCAGGAGTCCCCATGGCCGACAGCAAATTTGAACTCGCTGGACAGGAGCAACCGGAACCGCGCAAACACTTGTCCGCGGCGGCGCAGCGCGCATTGCAGGAAGCCGAGGAACGCCGCAAGGCCTATCTCGCACAGGAAGCTGCCGTCCCCCGCGAGATCGGCGGTCGCGGTGGCCATGAGCCGGTCCGCTACGGCGACTGGGAAATCAAGGGCCTCACCGCCGACTTCTGAGCCGCGCCGTTCCCGGCTCCAACCTTCCTATCCGTCGGATGGTAAGTTGCAAATCCACCGGAATAGGAATAAATACCTTTCATGCGACGGTATGGATTTGGTATTGCGACAGGATCGGCGACGCTCTGCCTGCTGGCGGCGGCACTTGCCGCTGCACCATCCGCTGAGGCCGGGTCGCGCAAGCCCTTCAAGGGCCCGGTCGCCGCCAGCGTCGTGCATGTCATCGACGGCGACACCTTCCTGGCCGACGCCCATGTCTGGCCGGGGCAGTCGATCCGGATCAATATCCGCATTCGTGGCATCGATGCGCCGGAAATAAAAAGCCGCTGCCGTAGCGAACGCGCCGCGGCCCTTCGGGCACGCGCTGCCCTTTCCGGCATGATCGATGCGGCTACCGTCTCGATTTCCAACATCGGCGGCGCCAAATATTACGGCCGCGTGCTGGCGGATGTCGAAACCGAGGACGGACAGGCGGTGGGCGCGATCCTGCTCGACCGGCGGTTCGTCCGCGCCTATTCGGGCGGACGGCGGCAGGGCTGGTGCGACTGAACCGTTACGGGACATGCGTCCTGTCTCGTTTCGAGACGTCTTGGCAATCCACCGTCTCAAGGGCGCAAACAGGGTAAATCGCGCATTAACGACCTGCTGCACCTCCGTGGAATTTTTACGGCTACTTAACTACACCTCTGCCAAATACACATTGAAATCAACTGCTTGACGTAATGAGAAGGTCTTGGCCCCCGGAAACGGGCAGACCGGCAGGATTCCTGCATCTCCGTCGTCAGATGGCTTAGGCAAAGGCGGAGGAGGCAGGTATGGCAAATTTCGGCAAAGATGCGATCTCGCGTTTTTCAAGGGAGACAGGCGGCAATTTCGCCATTTTGACGGCGGTGTGCGCGTCGGCGCTGATGTTGGCCGTCGGCTTAGGCGTCAATGTC